>JAICKD010000691.1 GCA_025928125.1 Ktedonobacterales bacterium | reverse complement strand
CTGGCGGCTGAAGCCGCGCCGAAGCGCCGTCGGCGGCAAAGCCCCCCGGCGCGGGCTAACCAGATGTAAACACACTGTACCGCACCGATTACCTGGACAACGTGTTAATAGCACGGTGCCGCGACACGCGGATTAAGTACGACGATGTAACCTAAGGGATACATCAGATCGCTTCTGGAGAGCCTGCGAAGGCAGGCTTTGCGGTTGCGCAGCAACCCGTAGGCGCGGCTTCAGCCGCCAGCGTCTGGACATACATAGGCAAGGAGCAGGGTGTGCCGACCTCGACGCCAATTCGCTTCCGACCGACGATCGTCCTCTGTGTGGGCGAGCGTGGCCGCGAGGTGGGCGCGCAACTCTCCATGCTGCTGCCGGGGCTGGATGGCGCGCGCCAGGCGGGTATCGCGCTGCTCACCGTCGATGATGAGCGCAGTGACGATGGCGCGCTGCTCGGCGCCTGGTACGATCCTGGCCTCAGCGCCGTCGCCAGCCAGCCAGGCCCCCTGCCCGACGATACCCCCATCAGCATCGACCGCCGCCCGCTGCCCACGCTGGTGACCGAGGGGCTACGCGGCCAACACTACGAGCACTATGCGCGCTCGACGCCAGAAACACAGGTGCGCCGTGGCGTGCTGGACGATGCCGTGGTTGGACACATCCGTGACAACGGCTATAGCGTGCCGCGGGCGATGGCGGTCGTCTGGATCGCCGCCGCCGCCGATTCGCCGCTGCTGCTCGATGTCGCGCGCGATGTGCGCAGGTCGATGCGCAGCGAGAGCGTCGAGTCGTGGGTGCTGCTGGCGCTCACCAACACCTATCCACACGACCCCGCTGAACATCTCTCACAGGAAGAGCGTGTCGCCGACCAGCCTTGGCGCGAGTTGCTACTGGGCGATGAGGCGCCTGCTCAGCCGGGCCAGTTCAGTCCCGCCAAAGAGCCACCCCTGGCGACGTTCGCATACCTCTTCGAGACGCACGACGAGAAGGGACATTTCTGGGAAGGCCCCGATGAGCTTGCCTATGGCGCGGCGGAGGCGATCTTCGTGCTGACCGCAAGCGGCATCACCACCACGCGCGAGTACGAGGAGACGCTACGGCGGGCCACGCCCAACATGGTGCGCCAGCCGTTCGAGCGGATGAGCAGCGTCGGCACGAGCCGCCTGACCTTCCCCCGCGCGCAGGCTGAGCTTTACTGCGCCAGCCGTCTCGGCGCGATCATTCTCGACGAGTGGGCGCCGGAAAAAGCCGCCGACCTCTCCGATCAGGACCAGCGGCGCGAGGCTGCCGAGGCCCGGCGCTACCTGAGTGGTATCAACGCCGAGATGCGCGATAGCGATGCGGTTGTGGCAGCGCTCCGCCACAGTGAGGGTCGCCGCTCGCGCCGCCGCTCCCGCGAGCACCAGTTGCCGCCGGATGACGCCGCTAAAACGCTGGTCCTCCGCCACTTCAGTCCGGCGGTGGTGCGCCGCTATATCACCGCCCGCATCGACGAGCCGACCGCGCTCGAAAACCAGCTTCCGCGCGCCGAAGAAGGCTTCGCCGCCTGGCAGGAGGTCGTCAAACCGGCGTGGGAGCGCTACGGCCACGAGACCGCGCGCGCGCTCTCGTCCAGGACTAACGATCAGGTGCTGGAGGGCGCTATCGGCGTCGAACGCGCCTACGCCTACATGGATGGGCTGAACCAGGCGCTGCTGAGCGAACAGGAGAATCAGGCGCTCGGCCGTGGCGCACGCAACGCGCGCTACCTCCGCTTTCTGGAGACGCTGGAAGACGAGAGCAAAGGCCCGTGGGAGGCCGACATCATCCGCCAGCCCGACGAGCCGGAGCTAACCCGCGAGGCGGCGCTGATCGAGCGGCTGACGGCGCGCTATCGTTGGCTGAAGCGCCACAGGCCCGCCATCGCTACCTTCGTCGGCGCGGGACTAGTGTTCGTCCCGATGCTGATCCTGCTGCTGGATGCGATTTTGGCGGCGCCCACGCGCGGCGGCCTGTTCTCGCTGCCGCTGCTCGCCGTCTACTCGGTCGCGCTGGTGGCGCTTGCCTCATGGGGCTACGCCGCCTTCAGGAGACGGCAACGCGAGAACGCACTAGCCGATCTGCGCAAGGTCTATCGCACGATGTATCGTTATCGCTGCGATGAATATGAAGATGAGCTGCGGGCGGAGGCGCTCCGGGGGCTGCGTCAGCGGGCAGAGCGCATTCTGGACCGGCTGGCGAACTGGGAGCGCTTCATCGGCGAGGTTGCGCGCACGTTGCGCGACGAGGCTGATAGCATCGAGCTGCGCCTCTTCAACGGTGCGGTCGGGCGACGCGATATTCTCGTGGCGAACCGCCGGCGGCTGCGGCTGGACGGCTACTCGCTACGGCGCTTCGAGGAGGATGTGAGCAAGCTGCGCCAGATTCGGCCCATCGAGGGCGCGCCATGGCACAGCAACCAGCATGAGCTACTTGTGCGGCTGCGGAGCGCGCTGCATATGACCGCCAGCCTGGTGGACTCGCCGGTGCTGGCGCTGCTGCCGCCG
>JAICKD010000692.1 GCA_025928125.1 Ktedonobacterales bacterium | reverse complement strand
TGTCGCGCGAAGTATATGCGCTGGCCTGCTGCCATGTCAAGGTGAGTACCAGCGCGCTGGCGGAACGGGAGTATACTCTAGCTTGGAACCTCTACGCATGGCATAGCCATCGTCATCGTCTGGCTGAACTCATCACGTTGCGGGAGCGCCTGTCATGTCCGATATCGCCCTCTTCGAGCTGCTGGCCGCCATCTGCGCGCTGGTGGCCGCCGTCTTCATCTTCGACCAGCATCTGCACCGCCCGCGTCCCTTCAAGCTGATGTGGTCGCTGGGCCTGCTCTTCTACGGCATCGCCGCCGCCGCCGCCTTCGCGGGCGCGCTCGACCACTGGACGGTGCTCGAATACAAGCTCTGGTACTACTTTGGCGGCATCATGACCGCGGCCTTCCTGGGGCTTGGCTCGTGCTTCCTGCTGGCCCCGCGGCGTGTGGCCTGGGGTTTCGCAGCCGTGATGATCTTCCTGGCGGGATACGCCGCCGTGCGCATCGCGCTCTACCCCGTCCCGGCGGATGTCGCGGCGCAGATTGCCAACTCCACCTTTACTGAGGTTACTACCCCCGCGACATTGCCCGTCTTCCCTGGCGATCTGACCATCGTCGCCATCATCATGAACATTACCGGCACATTCTGGCTCCTTGGCGGCGCGCTCTGGAGCGCCTGGACCTTTATACGTCGTCGCACGCCTGGCTATCGCGTCATCTCGATGGCGCTGCTGGCGCTGGGCGCACTCTTTCCCGCTATACTCACAGGGTTAGCTCGGCTGGGCTATAGCGCCGCCGCCCCGCTCGGCGAGTTCCTCGGCGCGGTCTGCCTGCTGGCCGGGCTGCTCATCAGCCTGGATGTCTTCAGCGTCTTCCGCATCCCCTTTACCTCGATTGTGCTGCGCGAGCGGCGTCCATCCCAGTCATCGGCGACGGCCAGCCACTCCTGATCGTTGGTGTGATTCGCTAGGAGAGATTGTGTATGCGGACCCGCATCGCCGCAACCCTGCTGTGCCTCATGCTGGCGTTCTCGCTGGCCGCCTGCGTCCAGGCTGATCGCACCGTCGTACTCAACAGCGACGGCTCCGGCGTCTACACATTCACGGTGGGGATATCGGACCAACTGGTCAACCTCGGCGGCAGCTCCCTATCCAAGAGTATGGATGACTTTGGCACGCGCGCGCAGCAGGACGGTGGGAGCTTTAGCCGCTACGAGGCGAACGGTTTCAGCTACTGGAAGTATGTGCGCCCGTTTCACACGGTGAGCCAGCTCGATGCCTTCTTGACAGAATCGCCGCAGACCGGCGCTACAACCGGTTCGTCGGGCGTCTCCACGGCTGATTCCACGAACATGCTGAATGTGGTGGACAACGCGGGCTTCTTCAGCACGACCTTCCACGCCACCGGCAACCTGAGCCTCGTGATTCCCAATGCCGATCAGTCCACCCGCGACCTGTTCAAAGACGCGCGGCTCTCGGCGGCCATCACCATGCCCAACTGGGTGAGTGAGCAGCACGGCGGGACGCAGAACGGCAACACCGTGACCTATATCGTCAAATTCGGCCAGTCCGCCACGATCGATGTCACCGGGGGCGGCTATAACGCGCCACATATCATGCTGGTCGCGGGTGGGGTGCTCCTGGCGCTGGCGCTCTTCGCCGTCGGGATGTTCCTGCTGTGGCGCGGCAATCGTCGTCCCTCCAAGCCAGCCGCCTACGCCTCAACCTCGCCCTACTATATGCCTGCCCAACCGAGTGGCGAGACCACCTTCCCCGCGACACCCGACTACCCGACGGACTTCCCGCCGCCGACGCTGCCGCAGTCCACAACACCCACACCGGAGTAGCGGACCATGAGCCAGTCTACCGATCAGGCGCGAGCGGTTGTCTTTGTGAGGGCTGAGTAGCCATTCGCGCTATGCTATACTCGCCATAGAGCCGCCCATACGCGCCGCGATCCCGGAAGGAGCCAGCCGTGCAGCGCCCCCTGATTCCGCCGCCGTTCGATGTCGGCGCCGCTGAATACGCCATCGCCGAGGGTGTGGTGGATGTCCATGCCGCGCAGGACGACGCATCCGAGGTGGTGACGCAGGCGTTGCTCAACACGCCGCTCGTGCCGCTGGATGCCGCCGAAGGCTGGCGCGCCGTCCAGTTGCCCGACTACGCCGGGTGGATACCGGAGGCCGCGCTGGTGCCACGCGCTCCCACCAGCGAACAGGTAGCCGTCGTCATCGCGTTATGCGCGCCGCTCTATGAGTCGCGCGCGGCGCAACAGCCCACAGGCGAGGTCTACGCCACGACGGTGTTGCCAATGCTGGCAGAGGCAGCCGCTAGCTCGCGGCTCGGCGTCACGCTGCCCGGTGGGCGCTCCGGCTGGCTCGACGCGGCGGATTGCGCCGTGCGGCCCGCCAGTAAGCCATTCCCGCCACGCGCTATCAATGAGATGCTGGCGTTTGGCCGAAGCCTCCTCGGCGTGCCGTATCGCTGGGGCGGCGGTACCGTGATGGGACTCGATTGCAGCGGCCTGGCGCAGCTTT
>JAICKD010000065.1 GCA_025928125.1 Ktedonobacterales bacterium | reverse complement strand
TGCCTGTGAAAGTTCCGCCAGCAGCTCGCCCGTCGCCCCCGCGGCGCCCGAAGCCCTATAGTTGAAGAACGGGCCAGTTGGCGCTCCATCCGCCTGGCGGTACTTTGGTCCGGTGGGGTCGTCAGCTTCGCTCGATTCTGCTTGCCCAGAATCTATCGGGCCGCGTGCCTGTCCGCCCTGTCCGCTCTGCCCGTGCGTCTCGCGGTCCAGCCGTCGGCGCGTCTGGGCGAGGTCGCGCTGCACATCACGCACGTCGAGGTGCAGGTGGGCCGCCAAACGGTCCGCGTATTCACCGGCCAGCGTGCGATTGCGCACCTCCGCCAGAATCGGCAGCAACCGGCGCGACGCCTCCAGCTTGCCTTGCGGCGTATCCAGCGCGAGGTCGGCGGTCTGGGCGGCGATGAGATAATCGATCAGCGGAGCCGATTGCTCGATAGCCTGCTGCCAGCCCGTCGGGTCGCGCCGGGCGAACTCGTCGGGGTCTTCGTGTGGCGGCAGCTTCGCGACGGTGATCTCGGCGTCCACCTGCTCCTCAAAACGGACGATGCCCCGTGGCGTGCCGCGCCTGCCGCTATGCGCCGCCCAGCCCTCCTGCTGCGCGCGCGCGTTGTCTGGCGCTGGCCCAGGCACCGGCACGACGACGCGGTCGAACGCCTGTTGCGCGACGGTGATGCCCCGCAGCGTGGCCGACTCGCCCGCCGCGTCGGGGTCGAGGGCGAGCGTGACTCGGCGGGTCAGCTTCTTGATCTGGCGGATGTGCTTCTCGGTGATCGCGCTGCCAATGCAGGCGACGACGTTGCGCGTGCCGTACTGGTGCGTCACGACGGCATCCATGTAGCCCTCGACGATGACTATCCGCTTGTCACGGCGGATGGCCTCGCGGGCGAGATCGAGGCCGTAGAGAGTGGCGCTTTTATCGAAGAGCAGTGTCTGCGGGGTGTTGAGGTACTTGGGGTTACTGCCGTCTAGTGCGCGCGCGCCGAAGGCGATGGTCTGGCCGCGCGCGTCGCGGATGGGGAACATCAGTCGGCTGCGGAAGTAGCCGTAGATGCCGCCGCCCCGGCTCGCCTCACGCTCCCGCGCCAGCCCCACCTCGACCAGCTCTTTCTCGCTATAGCCGACGCTCAGCAGATACTGGGTCAGGGCGTCGCCGTCGGGCGCGTAGCCGAGCCGCCACTGCGCGATGGAATCGTTGCTGACGCCGCGCGAGTCGAGGTACGAGCGGCAGTATTGGGCGCTGGTGGATTGCAGCAGCTGGTGGTGGAACCAGATGGCGGCGGCCTCGTTGAGCGCGCGCATGCGTTTGCGGGCGGAGGTCTCGGCGGCTTCTTCGGCGCTTTCGGGGTGGCCGCCGCGCTCCAGGGGGATGCCCGCGCGTTCGGCCAATAGCTCCAGCGCCTCACGGAAGTCGAGCGATTGCTGCTTCTGCACAAAGGTGATGATGTCGCCGCGCTCGCCACAGCCGAAACAGTGCCAGTCCTGCTTATCGGGGAATACGTAGAATGACGGGGTGCGCTCGCCGTGGAAGGGGCAGAGGCCCTTGAAGGCCTTGCCGGACTTCTTTAGCGAAACAACCGCTCCAATTTCTTCGACGATGTCGAGCTTCTGCTTGATGCGCTCGATGATACTCGTTGCTTCCGTTGCCGTGATCCTTTGAGGGATAACCGCCCCTCTGGCCGCGTTAAGTGTGTCAGGGAACGAGACTGACACGGAAACTGTCAGTCGTCGCTGGATGCGCTAGATGCGCTCGAATCATCACTTTCATTGGCGCCGGTCACACGGCGCACCACGGCGACAACTATCCCAATGGCCGCCAGCCCGGCGAGCAGTCCGCCGCCGACGAGCGCCGCGCGTCGTAGCCATGTGCGCTGCTCTGGCTCAAGGGCCATGCTGCCTTTGGGCATGACGACCACCCGCCCGCGTGGCGTGGTGAGATGGCGCACACCGGCGCTGGCAGGCGCGAGTGTCTTGCCGCGAAGCGCGCTAATGGCGCGGTCACGTAGCGCTCCAGCGAATTGTTCTGCCGAGCCGTTCCATGCGGTGCGGCGCTCGCTATGCAGCCCCGCCAGCACGGGCGACTTTAGTTCCCAGTCCGAGGCAACCAATGTCTGCTCGTCCTGTTGGACGAGATCGAGCAGCCCATGCCCGCTGAAAGGCCCATCAGGCCCGTGGCCCTCCAGGTCGGCGCGCAGGTGGGTGGGTGATTGCACGGCGCTGAGCGTGAGAGTGAGGGTGTAGACATCCGCGCCGGGGCCGCGCCGCAGCCGGATCTCATAGACGATCGGCTGCTCGCCCACAGCGGGACCAAGCTGCGCCAGACGCTCGCAGCCCGGAATGATCTGGCTGAGCATGTCCGGGTGCGTCAGGGTGGAAAACACGTCTTCGATGGGCGCAGGGAAGATATACGTACCTTCAATACGCATCCATAGCTCCTCACCGCCTGCGGAGACTACCGTCTGGTAGTTCCCAGTATACGCCACGCGCTCGCTGAACTGCCAGGTGAGCGCGCACTACAATGACGACAACTCACATCACAAAGGCATCACCCAGTGGTGTCATGTGGCGCCCGAAAAAAGCAACGCCTCTGGTATTTCACAACGGATGAGGGCGAGGCAGCGCAACGGACGTTGCCAGAAGATTGCCGGGCAATCAGCGTCGGCGATACCATAAGCATGGAGCCGCCGTATTGTGTCATGCCATATGTGTCTTATGAGATGAAGGAAACACGCTATGCAGATGCCGCAGTGGGATCACCTAATCCCTGACCCCCGCGTCCAATCAATCTTGCGTGGCGTGATTGGCTTGATAGATGTTGTCTTTCCTGGCCGTATCCGTGGGTTCTATCTGCTGGGCAGCCAGAGCGATGGCACGACGGTGGCGCTAAGCGACATCGATCTGATCGTGCTTTTTCGCGAGAGCCTGAGGGCGGATGAGGGCGAGGTCTTTGCGCGGGTGGTCGAGGCGTGTGAGTTGCTCAGCCCCGTCCGGCTCGATATCACGGCGCAGAGCGAGGAAACCTTCCACGCGGCGGATGTACGCCTCAAGCTCGGCAGCGTGCCTGTCGCCGGTGACGATATACGCGCCCAGTTGCCACTCCCGACACCGCAGGAACATGCTCGCTACATCACCAACTGGACCAACTTCTTTATCCGGCGGCTGCATGATATCCCGCACCTTCGCGCATCGCTGGTCTACCCCGACAGTTCAGATGTCTTCTACGGATATGCCACCGTACGCATCCCAGAGTGGTATTCGCCGGGAGTGACGGCGGGAACAAAGGAGCTAGCCGCCACCGTCTGCTGGACGGCGACCGCGCTGCTCAGCCTGAAGCTTGGCGATGCTGGCTATGTCGGGACCAAAGGCGAGGCGGTACGACGCTACCGTGACCTGGGCGATGGCGCGTGGGATAACTACGTCACCAAGGTATACGCCCGCTGCCGTGGCGCGTGGTATTACGAGATTCCGCAAGGAGCCGAGGAGCAGGACGAGTTACGCGCACTCTGCGCATCGGCATTGCCCTTCTTTAACTACTATCTCGCGACGTATCAGGAATATCTCGTGCAACAGCGGCAGGCGGATGACCCCGCGCACCGAGAGTGGGCTGAGGAGCAACTGAGCGCATGGGCGGAGTGACGGCGCCATTCTATGTTTGGTATGAGGAGGCTGACAATATGGCGATTCAGGCGCTGGGCATCGACAATATCCTGTTTGGCGTCGGCGATTTCGCCGAGGCGCGCGTCCAAAGCCAGTAGGCTGATCGCTCGGGAGCGAATCGCGGTAGAATCAGGGAAGATGTTTGTGCTGGCAGTGAAGGGATTGCGGCAGCTATGACGACTCCAGTGACCCCGCGCCCGGCGGCGACGTGCGTGCTGATGCGGCCACACGCGGGCGGCGGGGTTGAGGTATTTATGGTGCGGCGCCACATCAAGAGCGAGTTCGCGCCCGATGTTTACGTTTTCCCCGGCGGCTCCGTCACCGACGACGATCAGCAGGCGGAGCGGGCGCCTGGCCTCTGTGTTGCCGCTGCGGGCGACGATACCCTGGGCAGCGGGTTCCATGTGGCGGCGCTGCGCGAATGCTTCGAGGAGGCGGGCGTCCTGCTGGCGCGGCGTGGGACGGAATTGCTGGCGATTGTCGAAGGAGACGTGGCCCGTATCGCCGACTACCGCACGGCGCTTCAGCAGCGCCAGGTGACGATGAGCGGGCTGGCCGAGCGGGAGGGGCTGACCTTCGCCACCGACGCGCTCACGCCCTGGGCGCACTGGATTACGCCCGAGGCGATGCCCAAGCGCTTCGACACACACTTCTTCCTGGCGGAGATGCCCATCTCCCAGGAGGCGGCGTACGACCACCTGGAAACGACCGACGGCGTCTGGATCACGCCAGAAGAAGCCAGCGCGGGCTACGAGCGCGGCGACTTCCCACTCGTCTTCGCCCAGATTCACCAGCTCCGCGAGCTGCACGGCCTGGGTAGCTTCGCCGATGCCCGCGCGCGTTTCGCCGGACATGCGCCGCGCACGATCATGCCACGCGTCGTCGAGCGCGACGGCAAGCCAGTCATTCTCCTGCCCGACGAAGAGTAACGACGAGAGACGAAGAGAGACGAAGGAGCAGTTCGCCATGTCCGCCGCCGTTGCGCTGCCCGTGGGCGTCGAATGTATTCTCGCGCCCAATCCCTCGCTGCTGACCGGGCCTGGCACAAACACCTATCTAGTCGCGGATGAGGCAGCTGGCGAGGTGGTGGTGATAGACCCTGGCCCCGATATCTCCGAACATCTGCGCCGCGTCGCCGATGCGGTAGCCGCGCATGGCAGGGCAACGGCGATTCTGGTGACGCACGGCCATCCCGACCACGCGGACGGCGCGGCATCCCTGCATGAGTTGCTCGGTGTGCCGGTCTACGCCTGGAGCCGCGATGGCGTCGCCGCGATGGATCACCCGCTGGCCGATGGCGCGGTGGTCGCGGTCGGGGACCGCAACCTGCGCGCGCTTCATACCCCAGGACACCGCTTCGACCATCTCTGCTTTCTGCTCGAAGACGCCGACGCGCTCTTCGCGGGTGACCTGATTGCGGGCGTGGGAACGGTGGTGATCGCGCCACCAGAGGGCGACCTGCTGGACTATCTGGCGTCGCTACGGCGGTTACAGACGCTCCATCCGCGGCTCATTCTGCCCGCGCATGGGCCATTCCTGGACGATCCCCAGGCGGTCCTCAGCTATTACATTGCCCACCGCGAGGAGCGCGAGCGGCAGGTGCTGGCCGGGCTTGCGGCAGGCCCGCGAACGGTTGGCGAGCTGGTGAGCGCCATTTATGCCGATGTCAGCGCCGATCTGCACCCAATCGCCGCCTACTCAGTGCTGGCGCATCTCTACAAGCTGGAGCGCGAGGGGCGCGTCCACCGTCTGCCTGCCACTGATGGCCAGGAAAGCTGGTCGCTCGCCACTTGACAACCAGTGGCCTGCGGCATACAATCGCCGGAAGACGCCCTTGCTGGCGTCCATCTGTGTTGTCTGTACGAGAGTATCTACCCATCGTTGAGATAGCACCTGAATGGCAGATGGTTGCGCGCCGCCGAACGATGAACCAGCGCCGACCACGCCCGGGAGAAAGACAAGCATGATTCGCAGAGATAATTCCCAGGATGCCGAGCGGCCTCGCAACTATTCCTCGTTCTGGATCGACGTGGCGCAGGGCAAAGACGGCGGGTCGAGCGCGGGAGCCGCGCTGAGCGATGATATCCTCGACCTGGATGTGCCACTGGATGTACCCGAGGATACGGGCGACGATCTGGCCGCGCTGGCTGATCTGACGGAGCTTGCCACTCCGGCTGCTCCGGTTGCTCCGCCCGCGCCCGCGAAGCCCGCCAAGAACAAGCCTGCCGACAAGAAGCCCGAGTCGCCACGTTCACTCAGCTCGCTGGCGGATCTCGCTAACATCGACATGCTGATGAAAAACTCAGCCGATCTGGGCGATGAGGCGGAGGTTGATCTGGCCTCGGATGAGGCCCAAGACCTGGATGTGCCGCTGACGAGCGACTACAACTTCGAGGATACGAGCGAGGGTGAGGAGATCGAAGCGGAGTCACTCGAAGAATTCGATGAGGGCGATTTCGACGACGAAGAGGAAGACGACGACTGGGGCGGCCGCAAGACCAAGCAGTCGAAGCCCCAGAAGCAGCGCCGCCCAGAGCGCAGGCAGTACTAGCCAATAGCAGATAAAAGGTGACTCATACGGAGGGTGGGATTCAGGCCACCCTCCGCGCTTTTTGCTGGCGATATTCCGGCGACAGATGCGGCCCAATCATCGCGTCTTGCTCCACGGGGTACAATGACCCTGGGGATCTCAACATCAGCAGGCTGGAAATCAGGCGGCAAAGATGCAGACTGAGACGGCGGCGCAGACGACTCATGGGCGTCTGTGCGCCGCGCTAGTAACGGTTCGCGGGCGGGTTGCGCTGATGATTGGGGGCGAGAGCCGCTGGCGGCGCGACCCAGGCTGTGTCCTCATTCCACTGGAGCTACCCGGCGGCCCCTGGCCGGAGGGCCGTTCGCCTGAGGCGGCGATTGCGGCCATCGGGCAGCGCTGGCTCGGCAACGCGCTCCACCTGCTCGCCGCCGATGTGACCTATGGGCCAAGCGCCCACCACGCGATTGACCGGCTGCCCCCGCGTGACGCGCCCGCGCCGCTGCTCTACCTTGAACGACTCGCCCCCGCCGACCCGGAGCGCAATGAGGCAGTCCACCGTATTGCGGTCGCGGTCTATCGCGCCGCCGCTGACGGCGCGGCTGATACGACCGATACTCTGGGGCCGCGCGGCGAATGCGCGGGTCTGCTGCTCCTCTCATGGCAGGCGCTGCGCCAGATTCTGCGCGGGCTGCCGCTGAACGACCTGCTGGCGCGCGAGGATGTCAGCGCGCGTCTCCGCCCCGGCGTGTCGCTGCCACCGGACGCGCTGGTCTATTTGACGGCGGAATATGGAGAGCGCACCCTGCTCCGTGTGACGGCAAAATACGGCATGCAGGCAATAGGACAGGATCCTAATGATGGGACTGGAGTTTGAAGCGGTGCGCGCGCCTGAGCTACAAGGCACGGCGTGGTTCAATACGCCTCAGCCATTGACGCTGGCGGACGTGCGCGGGAAGCTGGTCTTGCTCGACTTCTGGACCTATTGCTGCATCAACTGTCTGCATGTCCTCGAAGACCTGAAGTATCTCGAAGCCAAATATGCGGGCCGCCCGCTGGCCGTGATCGGTATTCATTCGCCAAAGTTCACCAACGAAGACGACCCGGAGAGCGTGCGCCAGGCGATTGCCCGCTATGGCATTACGCACCCAGTGATGCTTGACAGCGGCCGCCGCACCTGGGACGCTTATGGCGTGCGCGGCTGGCCGACACTCGTGCTGGTCGATCCGCGCGGCTATGTGCTGGGGCGCGTCTCGGGCGAGGGCAATCGCGCCCGGCTGGATGCCGCCATCGCGCAGGCGTTCGATCTGCTGGGTCAGGCCGAGGCGCTCGACCCCACTCCGCTGCCCGTCAGGCTAGAGGCGGAGTCTGGCGCGTTTTCGCCGGAATCGCCGCTGCTCTATCCAGGCAAGGTACTGGCGGATGAGGCAAGCAAGAGCCTCTACATCGCTGATACTGGCCACCATCGCATCATCCGCACCGATCTCGATGGCGGCGCCTATGTGACAATTGGCGATGGCGAGTCCGGCGCAACCGATGGCGACTACGAGACTGCGCGTTTCCGCGCGCCGCAGGGGATGGCGCTCGACGCCGCGCGGAACTGCCTCTATGTGGCCGATACTGGCAATCACCTGCTGCGGCGGATCGACCTCGAAACCCAGTCCGTGACGACCATCGCCGGGACGGGCGAGCAGGGGCTGCGGCGGACCGAGGGCGGGCCTGCGCTGAGCACGCCGCTCAACTCGCCCTGGGATCTCTGCCTGCTGGAGAACCAACTCTATATCGCGATGGCCGGGTCGCACCAGATTTGGGTCTACCATCCCGCGAACGAGACGGTTGCGGTCTTCGCTGGCTCCGGCGCCGAGCATCGCACCGATGGCAGCGCCATACAGGCGGCTTTTGCCCAGCCCAGCGGCATCGCCACCGATGGCGTGAACCTGTATATCGCCGATAGCGAGATTAGCTGCGTACGCGAGATCGAGCTAGCTGACCCGGAGCCAAAGGTGCGCACGCTGGCTGGGGGCGACCTCTTCCAGTTCGGCGACCGCGATGGCCGGGGCGACATGGCGCGCATGCAGCACCCGCTTGGCGTCGCCTGGGTACCCGTCGGCGCTCCCGCTGGCGGCACGCTCTACGTCGCCGATACCTATAATCACAAGGTGCGCCGACTCGACGCCGCGACCCGCGACCTCAGCAGCTTCAGCGGCAAATCGTCTGCTGGCTTCGAGGACGGCCCGCCGTTGATGGCGCGTTTCCGCGAGCCGAGCGGCCTGAGCTATGCCCGAGGCAGGCTCTACGTCGCCGACACCAATAATTCGGCGATACGGGTCGTCTCGCTGCCCGACGGCTCCGTCTCAACCCTCGCGCTGCCCGGCCTCTGCGCTCCGGGCATCTGCCTTCCCGGATAAGCGAAATGCTTCCCAGAAATCTGGCTCCCTCCCTTTTAGGGGGCTGGTGGAGAGGGCCATCAGACCCGGAGGCCACAATGGTCGCCTCAGTACCCCTCCCTTTTAGGGGAGGGGCTGGGGGAGAGGTCTGCCAGGCTGATAGATACCTATTGCCCCCATATTTTCATGGATTTCTCATCCGCTTCTGCTATACTGGCATCGAGGTGTAACGCCGCACGGTACTAGCAACTGAGGTGCGTCAAGAAACGGAATCGGGAGGAAAGTTCATCCACGATGCGGAACCTGCCCAATAATACTCCCACCTGGCCGCAGCAGCAGACGACATTACCGCAAACGCCAGCCAGCGGCCCTGAACGGATGCCCCCAGAGAAGGCGCGGCAGCGTGCGAAAACGTTGAAACGCCTGACGCTCGCCGGAACGACGCTGACATTTTGCGCGCTGGCTGGGCTGGCCGCCAATCACGTGACTGGCGTTACCTCGGCGAACGCCGCGGGCGCATCGGCGACGGCGACGCCATCACATCAGGATGACCATGGACGATTCTTCCCGGGCGACGGACGAGGCTCAGACGACGACGGACAGCAGAACGGCCAGGACGGAGGATACAACTTCGGCCCCGGCTCCGGTACCTTCCAGCCTCCCGCCTCCAGCTCCGGTGGCTCCTGACGAGAAGACGCCCGAAGGCATGAGCCGTCATGTCTTCGTGGCCATGGGTACGACGGTGACGGTGCTGGCGCCAGTCGAGCACGGCCTGCGCGCCTTCGAGACCGTGCGGGCGCTCTTCGATGAGTGGGAGCGCGCCTTGAGCCGTTTCCTGCCGGAGAGTGAGCTCTCGCGCCTGAATGCGCGGGCGGGGACGGCTGTCGAGGTCAGCCCGCTCCTCTGGGATGTGTTGGCCACCGCGCTTGAGGCTGCCCGCGCCACCGATGGCCGCTACGATCCTACACTGCTTCGCCAGATGCTCTGGATTGGCTATGATCGCACCTTCGCGGATATTGACAGGACAGGACGCACACCAGCGCCTAGGGTCGGGCAGGCGCGCATTGGCGGCGACTGGCGACTGATCCAGCTCGATCAGGCGCAGCGACGGGTGACACTGCCCCAAGGCGCGGGCCTCGATTTTGGTGGCATCGCCAAGGGGATGGCCGTAGACGCCGCGCTCGACCAGTTGCGCGCGCTGAACCTGACGCCCGCGCTGGTGAACGCTGGCGGCGATCTGGCGGTGTCGGGCCAGCCGCCGAGCCAGCCCGACTGGCCGATTGCCGTCCCCGGCCGCGACCGTC
>JAICKD010000136.1 GCA_025928125.1 Ktedonobacterales bacterium | reverse complement strand
GCTCGTTGAGTGTGGGATACGCTTCGAGCATCGTGCCACCCTGGCTGCGTACGTGCTCAATCGCGGCGTTGATCAGCGCCGTGCTGATCCCTCGCTTGCGCCAGCCGCGCGCCACGTAGAAGCAGGTGATGGACCAGACAGGCTGGTCGTCGAGGCGCTTGCGGGTGGTGGAGCGTTCGAGCGCGGCGTAGACCTCACGCGGGGCGACCGCGCACCAGCCAACCGGCTTTCCATCCGAGTAGGCGAGCAATCCGGGAACGTCTCCGCGCATGACGACCTCGTGAAAAGCCGCCTTATTGCCCGCGCCATCGTGGGCGCACTGCTCGCCGAACTGCGCGCGAGACACCCGCCAGAACATGCACCAGCAGCCGCCATAAGCGCCGCGCGGGCCAAACAGCGCCTCCAGGTCATCCCAGCGGTCGGGGGTCAAGGGGTGAATCTCGAAGGTGGTCGTGGTCGTTTCCATAGGCGCGCCTCCTGATGGGGATGGATAGGAAAAAGAGCCACTCGCTGTTCCCACCATTCCACGGGCGCCCACCTAACTCGGAAGCACCTCGTAAAACTCGACGCCGCCACCCTCCGCGCCGCCGCCACCGGTACGCGCATGGCCCGCCGAAAACTCCGGGCTGCTGGCCCAACGCTCGAAGTCTTCGCGCGTCTCCCAGCGCGTCATCACGACATATTTGCCCGGCGTGTCGCCCGCGCGCAATACCTCTAGCCCGCGAAAACCTGGCATCGCGTCCACCTTGCCCGCGCGCTGCTGCCAGCTTCGCTCGAACGGCTCCGTCGCCTGAGGCGGCACGGTGACGTGGAACATGCTCACAATCATCTCATTGCTCCTTCGCTAACCCTTCACTCGTGAGGGCGCTGCCATTCAGTGTCAAAGTTTGGGTCGAAGTCATCGGGCGTCCATATGGCAACGTCGCCGCCTGGTATATTTACCAAGAGCCAACGTTTCTCGGGATCTGGATGTTCTCGAGTAGGCGTGACTCTTATCTCCCATGCCTCATACATCCCATGATCGCCATGGATGAACAAGCACCGTCCTGAGTCAAATTGAAGCATCAGATGGCCGACTGCAATACCAAGGCGAATCGCGACAATGGATTGGTCATGCAACGAGGCAAGCTCACCCAAGTGTGAGTAGGTTATCGCCTCTGGCAAACTGTCTGCTGCTGCTTGCTCGTGCTCAGCGTCTGCAAAAGGCATCGCATCTAAAACCGCCCACTTGTGTTCTAACATAAGCCAACATTCCCCAGGCCGCAAATTCTGATAATGAGAAAAGCGATCCCTTGCCTCTTTGTCCGGGAAGAGGCTGTCGTCTATGTAGAGCGTCAGCACGTCAGGGAATCCTGACCAATACACCCCAGCAATCTCAGCGCCTAAGCACAGGCGGCGCAACATTGCCTCAGCATATGGTCTGTCCCGTTCATACGTACTGCCAGAACTAGATGTCGTCACAGAATCACCGGAATCAGGCGGCTCCATTGGTATTGCTCTCAAATTACTATTCGTCGCCACGCCAGCGCATCTCTGGGGGCAGCGCCTCCTCGACGCCGAGGACGGCCAGGCAGCGGCGCACCATCCGGTCAACGATCTCGTCCGCCGTCTGCGGGCGCAGATAGAACTGTGGCATCGGCGGCACAATACGCACGCCCAGCCGCGCCAGCTTGAGCATGTTCTCCAGGTGGATCGCCGAGAGCGGCGCTTCACGCGGAACCAGTACCAGCGGCCGCCCCTCCTTGATCACCACGTCGGCGGCGCGTTCGAGCAGGTTGGACGAGAGGCCCTGCGCGATGGCCGAAACGGTACGCATCGAGCAGGGAATGACGAGCATCCCGGCGGTGAGGAAGCTGCCGCTGGACATCGGCGCGCGAAAATCCTCGGAGTTGAAGACCCGCGCGCCAAAACGCCGTTTCCAGTCGGCCAGATCGTCGTTGAATGGGTGGCCAATCTCGTCGGGCCAGACCTGTCGGCACGCCGGAGTATAGGTGATGTGCATTGGAATGCTCAGCTCGCCCAGCACCTCAATGGCGCGGCACGCCATCACCACGCCGCTCGCGCCGGTCACGCCGACGATCAGCGGCGGCCGTGTGGACCCCGGCCGTTCCGATTTCGCTGCCATCGCACTATCCCTCGCTGCCTGCTCATGCCATCTCTCGCCCGCCTGCCTCAAACTCTACCGCATCGCGCGCCCGCATGCCAGCCATCGTAGCGGCGTACCTTTCGCCCGCGTCGTTGCCGCATCCTGGCGTGGGCGGCTATACTGCGACGGAGTCACCCATGCCAGAAGGAGCGCAACCCGCATGAACGACCGCCCGACCGCAACAATCGCACCCGCGCGCCGGAACATGCCGCAGTGGCTACCGCTGGCGCTGGGCGTGGTGGCGGGCATTCTCCTGGTCGTCCTGGGGATCACGCTTTATTCGCGTTTGACGGCAACATCCACGAACAGCCCAGCGGTCGCGCCGGTCGCGCGCCTGATATGCAGCGACCTCACCACCCAGCGATATGACGACCTCTATGGACTGCTCTCGGCCACCGAACGGACGGTTGGCACGCGCGATCAATTCGTCGCCAGCCAGCGCCAACTCGATGCGCAGCTCGGCACGGCGCGTGCGTGCAGCTACACCGTCGCGGGGCAAGACGCCAGCAGCGCCACGCTCACTCTCACGCTTGCGCGCGGCACGGTCATGGCGACTCCAGCGCAGGTGAAACTGTCGCTAGAGCAGAGTCACTGGCGCATCGCGGACTACGACTCATCGCTGGTCGTGATGCCTGGCCACGCGGCCTAGTTCAGCCCCGTGCGGTCACTGTCGAACGGCGGGTAACCGTAGTCGTTTCCGTCGTCGCTCTGGCGCTCCAGCGCCTCGATCTCAGCGCGCAGGCCATGGATGCCCGCAGTGAGTCTGGCCGAAATCGAGGTGATTTCCAGCATCCGCTGCTTCTGGTCGTCGTCACAGCCGAGGCAGGTGGCGATGAGATACGAGAGGTCGGCAGCATCCTCAGGTACCGCGATGGTGCGCTCCTCGCTGCCGAGCAGCGTCAGCACCGAGCGCAGATAGACCGCCAGCGCCTCGTGCGCCTCCGCCGCCAGATAGGCCTGTTCGCGCGCATCGGCGTCTGGCACATCGTCCAGTTGCTCGACCCGACCCGTCAGATACAGAGGGTTGTCACGCGACTCCTCGACGATGCGAAATCGCTGCGTGCCAATGGTGAGCAGATTGTAACGGCCGTCGGGCAGCCGCTCGTAGTCAACGATGCGCGCGAACGTTCCCACGGGCGCGGGAATCTCATGGCCAAGGACGCTTCCGGGCATCGCCAGCACAATGCCAAACGGGAGATTGGAATCCAGACAATCGCTGGTCATGCGGCGATAGCGTGGCTCGAAGACGTGCAGCGGCAGCGCCATCCCCGGAAAGAGCACACCATGAAGTGGGAACAGCGGTATCTCCAGCAGAGCGCCAGCCACGGTATACCCCCTTTGCCACCACTTCAGCTTCAGCGATCGTCGCAACCATCCATTCCAGAGCCGCGCGCATCTACAAACGGGGTATCATGGTGATACCAGCCACAACACATACAATACGGCTGTATGATGTGCGTGGGCAACTGCATCGCAAGCGCCGTCGAGAGGAGGCCGGGACATGCGCGCCATCTATGGCAACCAGCAGGCGCGGGCGCGTCTGGAGCGAGCCACGCTGGGCAACGCCGTGAGCCACGCATGGCTGTTGACCGGCCCCTCAGACATCGGCAAAACGACGCTGGCGCTCGAATTCGCGCGGCTGCTGCAATGCACCGGACGCGCGCCCACCGACGGCGACCCATGTGGCGAGTGCGCATCCTGCCGCAAGATTGCGCACGGCGCCCATCCCGACGTTGCCCTGGTCGAACCCGAAAAAGGCAAGCGCACCCTGGGCATCGACATTGTGCGCGAGATGATCCGCATGGCGAGCCTCGCGCCAACCGAGGGTCGCTGGCGCATCTTTGTGATTCCCGACATCGAGCGTATGGCTCCGGCTGGCATGAACGCGCTGCTAAAGACGCTGGAAGAACCCGCGCCACAGGTCATTCTGCTGCTGACCAGCTCCGAGCCGGAGACGCTGCTGCCAACGGTGCTCTCGCGCTGCCAGATTGTTCCCATGCTGCCGCTTTCACCGGACGAAGTGGCGCGCGCGCTCTCCGAGCGGTGGCAGGTATCCGATACGGAGGCGCGGGCGCTGGCGGGGCTGGCGAATGGGCGGCTCGGCTGGGCCGTTCGCGCGGCGGAAAAGCCCGAACTGCGCGAGCAGCGCATCCACGAGTTGGAGGAGCTTGCCGGGTTGGCAACGGCCTCGCGCGACGAGCGGCTGCGGCGGGCGGGCGCGCTCGGGACGGATGTGGAGTCGGCGCGGCGCGTGCTGGAGCTGTGGACGCTCTGGTGGCGCGATGTCGTGCTGGCGGCGGGCGGGGCGAGCCATCTGGTGACCTCGGGCGCATTGCGAACGCAGGCGGAGCGGCTTGGTCGAGCGTTGGGCGTGGAGCGCGCGCAGGCGTTTCTGCGGGCGCTGCTCGACGCGCAGCTCGCGCTGGAGGCGAATGCCAACCCACGCCTGACAATGGAGGTGCTGGCGCTCGACCTACCCCCGCTGTGACAGCTGCCTCGGCCTTGAAAGGCCGGAGTAACGGGCAGAGGGCTTGAAAGCCCGCCAGGGTCGGGTGCGACCCTGCTCGCCGCTGTGCGGCGAGGTGGCCATTCATGGCCCGTTTCCGGCTACTCCGGCCATTGATGGCCGAGAGCGTCATCTAAAACCACAAGGAGGCGCCCGGTGAATCTCACCAACTACACCGAGAAGGCGCGCGACGCGCTCATCAACGCCCAGCGCATCGCGGAGGAACGCTCGCACTCTCAGCTCGAGCCGGAGCATCTGTTGCTGGCTCTGCTACGCCAGCCAGAAGGCGTCGTGCCGCGCCTCTTCGAGCGGCTGAACGTTCCGCCCGCCACCATCGCCAGCGAGATGGAAAGCGCGCTAGCCACCTTCCCAGTAGTGAGCGGGTCAACCGCCAACCAGGTCACCGTCGCGACGCGGCTGCGGCAGACATTAGAGCGCGCGCAGGACGAGATGCGCGCCCTTAAGGACGAGTATCTCTCGACCGAGCACATGCTGCTGGCGATGGCGCAGCCAAAGATTGGCGGGGCGCTGCAGAAGATCTTCGCGGCGCACAACATCACCCACGACGCGATAGCCCAGGCGCTGGTCGGTGTGCGCGGCCACCAGCGGGTCACGAGCGCCACCCCCGAAGCCTCCTACGAGGCGCTCGAAAAGTACGGACATGACCTGACCAAAGCGGCGCGCGACGGCAAGCTCGATCCGGTCATCGGACGCGACGAAGAGGTGCGACGGGTAATTCAGGTGCTCTCACGCCGCACCAAGAACAATCCCGTGCTGATTGGCGAGCCAGGGGTGGGCAAGACGGCTATCGTCGAAGGGCTGGCGCAACGCATCGCGCGTGGCGACGTGCCGGAGGCGCTCAAAGAGAAGCGGATCGTCGCGCTGGATATTGGCTCGCTGGTGGCGGGCGCGAAGTATCGCGGCGAGTTCGAGGAGCGGCTGAAGGCCGTGCTACACGAGGTGCAGGAGTCCAGCGGCGAGATCATCCTCTTCCTCGACGAGCTGCATACCGTCGTCGGCGCGGGCGCAGCCGAGGGCGCAGTGGACGCAGCCAATATGCTCAAGCCGATGCTGGCGCGCGGCGAGTTGCACATGATCGGCGCGACAACCCTGGACGAGTATCGCAAGCATATCGAGAAAGACGCCGCGCTGGAACGCCGCTTCCAGCCGGTCTACGTCGGCGAGCCGAACGTCGAGGATACCATCTCGATTCTGCGCGGCCTGCGCGACCGCTACGAGCAGCACCACAAGGTGCGCATCAAGGACACCGCGCTGATTGCCGCCGCTGTTCTCAGCCACCGCTACATTGGTGACCGTTTCCTGCCCGACAAGGCAATCGACCTGGTGGACGAGGCCGCCTCGAAGATTCGGATGGAGGCGACGAGCATGCCCGCCGAACTGGACGAGGCGAACCGGCGCATCATGCAACTGGAAATTGAGCGTGAGGGGCTGCGCAAGGAGAAAGACGCCGCCTCAAAGACACGCCTCCAGGCGATAGAGCGCGAGCTGGCGAACCAGAAAGAGCACGCTACACAGCTACGGGCGCGCTGGCAGCGCGAGGTAGATGAGCTCAACCGCGTCGGCAAGCTGCAAGAGCAGTTGGACGCCGCCCGCACCCAACTGGAACGCGCGCAGACCAGCTACGACTGGGAAAAGGCGGCGGAGATGCAGTACCGCGTTGGCGCGTTGGAGCAGGAAATCGCCACCGCCATCCAGCAGCAAGAGGCGCTGCGCGACGACCGGCACAAGCTCGTACGCGAGGAGGTGAGCGAGGAAGATATCGCCGAGATCGTGAGCAAGTGGACCGGCATCCCGGTGACGCGGCTGATGCAGGGCGAGGTCGAGAAGCTGGTGCATACCGAGGAAAACCTACGCCAGCGTGTCGTCGGGCAGGATCAGGCGCTCGCCGCCGTCGCCAACACCGTGCGGGCCGCACGCGCGGGCCTGCAAGACCCGAACCGCCCGCTCGGCAGCTTCCTCTTCCTGGGGCCGACCGGGGTGGGCAAGACCGAGACCGCGCGCGCCCTGGCCGAATTCCTCTTCGACGATGAGCACGCGATGGTGCGCATCGACATGTCGGAATACCAGGAGCGCCATACCGTCAGCCGCCTGATTGGCGCGCCTCCCGGCTACGTCGGCTACGAGGAGGCGGGGCAACTCACCGAGGCGGTGCGGCGGCGACCCTACTCGGTCATCCTCTTCGACGAGGTGGAGAAGGCGCACCCCGAGGTGTTGAACGTGCTGCTCCAGGTGCTCGACGACGGGCGATTGACCGACGCCCAGGGACGGACGGTGGACTTCCGCAACACCATCATCATCATGACGTCGAACCTGGGAAGCCAGTACATCATGGAGCCGGGGCTGACGTCCGCCCAGATCGAGGAGCGCGTGATGGCGGCGGTGCGCGAGAACTTTCGCCCGGAGCTGCTCAATCGCATCGACGAGGTGGTCATCTTCCAGCCGCTGGGGCGCGCGCAGATTGCGCAGATTGCCGAGATTCAACTACGCGACCTGCGCCAGCGGCTGGCCGAGCGCGATATGACGCTGGAGCTTACACCCACCGCCCGAGAACGACTCGCCGATATCGGCTTCGATCCGGTCTACGGCGCGCGCCCGCTCCGCCGGGCCATCCAGCAGCGCATCGTCCATCCGCTGGCGGTGCGGCTGCTCTCGGGCGACATCCACGATGGCGACGGTATCATCGTGGATGTCGAAGGCGACCGGTTCGCTTTCCGGTCCTGAAATGAAATTGAGGGGGCTGGTATCTCATGCAGCACGATCTTCTCTTGCTGAGTAACTCAACCGTTTTTGGCATGAAACCGTTGGAATACGCGCTGGATGTGGTGAAAGAATTTCTGGATGGCGAAAGCGCCCTTCCCTTTGTCCCCTATGCAAAGGCCGAT
>JAICKD010000644.1 GCA_025928125.1 Ktedonobacterales bacterium | reverse complement strand
TCGAGGCGGCGTCTGGAATGGCCTCCTGCCACCGCTCCAGCCGCAGCCGCAGCTCGCGCGCCCCCACGAACGCGCCACCCACCAGCAGACGCAGCAGCGCCGCGGCGGTGTCGAATCGCTCGTCATCCGGTTGAGCGCCCGGATTGCCCTGAACATCGCGCGCCGTCTCCGCAGGTGAGGCCGACGATATGTGTATATGGCCGTTCGCATGAGGATCATTGTTCATGACGACACTCCTGTTCTGGGTTGGGTCTGACGCGCTTGCCTGGATGAACCCACCTCGCTACCCCGCGATTGAGCCAACTTGCGTTGAACTAAGGCCCCATACTTTGCCTGAGCTCGATCATGCTCTGCTGGCTGATGGTGATGAATCCCTGATAGGGCTGGTCCAACTCGATAATGATCCCGACGACCAGCGTGATGACGAGCGCGAGAAGCACCGCGCCAACCAGCGACCGTCTGCCTCCCAGCCCCGCCCGATAGCCAAGGGTTCCCATCGACAAGATAGAGATGGCGAGAACCAGATAGATCGCGCTCGTGGGAAGCTCGTTCAGCCGGGCCGCGTCCCGAGCGCTCTGGGCATCGAACATATCATTCAGCGACTGAATATAGAGGCTGGTGGTGACTGCGTGCGGATCCTGGTTCGCAGCATCTGTGCCTTGCGTCCACAATTGCTGCTGCAACTCGTTCGTCTCATTTTTCAGCCGCACATCCTGATACCAGTAGGGACGCGCCGAACTTAATCTGGCATCGACATAGGTTCGGAAGATCGCCGTTGCCGCCGCCTGCTGCCCCGGCGGGAGCAACTGAACACGAAGGTAGGCCGTCCCAATCGCGTCGGTCTCATCCACCAGCGCCTGCTTGCGCGCATCGAAACGCGAAACAGCCATGGCGAAGATGAACGCGAGCAAGAGTCCGAGCACCGCAAAGATCGCCGTCTGAATCTCATTCAGGTGCTCGTGCGTTTCGGCGGCAGCGCCGTTTTTCCTGCCCGCGCGTCGGCGCCGAGCCAGAAGATAGCCAATCTCACCAGCGCCGATGAGCACGAGGAAAATTAGCGCCGCAACCACGAATTCGTTCAACTCGTGAAAGATGTCGTTGGCAGGCATGTCCTGATCCTCATTGCGGCTTGCAGCATAGCCCGACGAATCACATGGCCCACATACGCGAAGTCGCCTCCCCGTAGCAAGAGGGAGCGGCGCGGCCACGGCGATCTCAGGCGCCGCCAGTGCATCCCGCTCCCTTCACGCGCTTCGGCTGATCGCGCCTTGCTACATTCCCTCCCTTTTACGTTCGCATTTCACTGTTCCACAGCGCTTACTCACGCGCGATCATAGCCATGGCCGCGTGCTCCAGGTCGACATACGGCTCGCCGCTGACATCCACCACGACCCCCTTGAGCGTGCCGCCGGTAAAGCGCCAGGGCCGCTCGCCCGGGAAATCGTTCGCGATCAACCCGGGAGCCCGCCCAACGGTCAACCCGGACCCAATGCCATAGTCGCCAGGCTGTAGCTTGATACGCCCCTCGCCAACCTTCTTGTCGCCGATGTAGAGCGAGAGCATCCCGGTCGCCGTGCCGGGCGCTACCTCGCCGTCCTTGTCGAAAGACGCTGAGAGAATCAGTTCGTTGCCGGTCGGCAGATCAACGTCGGAGACAACCTTCTGCTCTTCGATACCGACGAAGTTGTTGACGTAGCAGAGGCGATTGTCTTTGATGTAGAGCGCGTGGCCGCCAAAGCGGGTCCCGTAGGCGAAGAGCACGCCCCGCGCGCCGGGCGCCGGGATATCGACCCGGGCGCCGATGCTGAATGAGCGGTTGCGCGTATTGACCGCCTGAAGCCCAGGCACAATGGCGGTGTCGGGGAAGTAGCGATAGCGATTCTGGGGTTTGGTGAGCTGCGGCCGTGGCGTGTTGAAGATCTCGAGCGCCGAGCGGTCGTCGAGCGGGAAGGCGTCGTTGGCGCCTGCCTCCGCGAACCAGATGCCAATCAACTCCTGGAGTTTCCCCGGCTCCTGGGCAGCCAGATTGTGCGACTCTGAGCGGTCGGTGTCGGTATGGTACAGCTCCCAGGTATCCTCGTTGAAGTGGCTCCAGCCGCTAATCGTCGGGTGGGTCGTGACGGCCTTCCAGCCCTGGCGCCAGATGCCACGCGAACCGAGCATGCTATAGAACTGGGCGAGCCGTTTGGTCGGCGCCTTGGCGTCGTCGAAGCTGTAGCGCATGCTCACGCCATCGAAACGGCTCTGAGTATGCCCCTTGATCGTCGCTGGCGCCTCCACTCCGAGCGAGTCCAGAACCGTGGGAACGATATCAATCGCGTGGTGGTACTGCTCGCGAATCTGACCCTTCGCCCTGATGCCCGCTGGCCAGGAGACGATGCAGGGGTCGGAGGTGCCGCCGTTGAACTCGTAGCGCTTCCACATCTTGAACGGGGTGTTGAAAGCCATCGCCCAGCCGGTCGGATAGTGGTTGTACGTCTTCTCGCTGCCGAGATCATCCAGCATCGCCAGATTCGTCTGGATGTCGTCGGGGATGCCGTTGAACATCTTGTTCTCGTTGACGGAGCCGTTGGGGCCGCCCTCGCCGCTCGCGCCGTTGTCAGAGACCAGAATCACCAGCGTGTTCTCCAGCTGGTTGGTCTCTTCCAGGTAGTCGAGCAGCCGCCCGATGTGGTAATCGGCGTGGGCGAGATAGCCCGCGTAGACCTCGGCCATGCGCGCGAAGAGGCGCTTCTCGTCGTCTGAAAGC
>JAICKD010000883.1 GCA_025928125.1 Ktedonobacterales bacterium | reverse complement strand
TTTATCGCCAACATCAATCAGCGCCGCCAGACGCTGGCGCGTATCACTCGCTGTGTCGTCGAGATCCAGCGCGACTTTCTGGAGAACGGTGTGCGCGCGCTCAAGCCACTGACACGGGCGAAAGTCGCCACGATGCTGGACCTGCACGAGTCCACGGTGAGCCGCGCGACCGCCTCGAAGTATGTGATGTTGCCGACGGGCGAGGTGATTCCGTTCAGCAACTTTTTCGTCGCCAATCTGAGCATCAAGGATGTCATCAAGGAGCTGGTGGAGAAGGAGACGACGCCGCTCACCGACCAGGAATTGGCCGATTTGCTCAAGTGTCGTGATATCAAGGTGGCGCGGCGCACCGTCGCCAAATATCGTGAGCAGTTGAGCATCCTGCCGTCTACGCTGCGGTGAGTTGGCTGGACCTCACCCTGAACCCCTCTCCTACGAGGAGAGGGGAGCGCGTATGTCGCCGTCCGCCCCGATGGTCGCCTAGTCCCTCCCCTCGCAGGGGAGGGTGGCCGAAGGCCGGGAGAGGTCCGCCCGCCAGCCACGGACCTCACCCCCGGCCCCTCCCCTAAAAGGGAGGGGAGCCAGAAATAAAACATACGCACCGCCTGAAAAGTATCGGCAGATTTCTCCCTCGCGCGCCGCATTCTCGCGCTGTAGACTGGGGCGAGCGATGGCGCCGTGCCATGCGCGTTGATGCACATAGGAGCAACGTGATATGGCAGGTCATTACAGCATTGCGCCCCACGCGACCGAGCCGCGCGTTCTCGTCGCCGCCGAGGGCGACTGCTGGACGCTTCCCCGGCACGAGACCGAAGACGCCGAGGCCATCCGCGACCTGATGCGCCAGCGCTTCGGGCTGGCTGTGACGGTACTTGGCGCCTACGCGGGCCACTATACCGACGCCGAACATGACGACCCCGCTTTCATCTTCGCCCTGGAGACGCATAGCGCTGATGGCGCGCTGCCTGACGGCTCGCGCTGGATTGGCCGCGCTGATCTTGCGGTGACGCCGCTGGCAGACGACGAGCAGCGTGTGGCGCTCACACGCTGGTTTGCCGAAGCTGAAAGCGGCGCTATCCCGTCTGAGCGCGCGCCCTGGGAGCGGCCCGGCTGGTTCGCCGAGGCGATGGCGTGGATCGAGCAGGAGCTTGATCGTATGGGCTGGCAACGGACTGGCCCTTATATCCAGCTACACGCGCGGGGCTGGTCGTCGGTGCTGCGGCTGCCAACGACGGGCGGCAATGTCTACTTCAAGGCGGTGACGCAGCTATTCGCCTTCGAGCCGCCTCTCACCGCGCTGCTGGCGGAGTTACGCCCAGCGGAGTCGCCGCGCGTGCTGGCGGTGGACGGCTACCGCCGCTGGCTGCTGATGGCCGACGCGGGCGAGCCAATCCGCGATCAGATTCGTGAAACCCGCAACCCGCAACCGTATCAGGATATGCTGGTAGCCTTCGCGCGGGTCCAGCTGGCGCTCCTGCCGTATACGCCACGGTTGGAGTCCAGCGCTAT
>JAICKD010000220.1 GCA_025928125.1 Ktedonobacterales bacterium | reverse complement strand
GGACGCGACCAGTGCCATCCCGCCGCCGACCAGCGCGAAGCCTACGCGGCGCCCGACCCTGTACCGTAGCGTATCGGCGTGCTCCCCGCGCCCACCCTTTAGAAGCCGGTAGCCGGGCAGGAGGGCGATCACGCCGAGCGCGAAGGGGATGGCGAGAGGGCTGCCGCCGGTGGCCGGGAGAGTAGCCGGTTGCGCCCGCGACAGCGGTTGTACGGTAAAGGGTTGCCCCTTGCGCACGATCCGGTACGTCGCCGCCAGGTAAATGCGCCCGTGTGCGACGGGTTTCCACTGCCCGCTGGCCGGGTCGTAGCGCGCCATGGCGGCGCCGCGTGGCAGCACGACGTAGGCAGGCGCATTGAGGTGAGGCTCCGTCTCGGGGCCGTCCTTGTTCCTGGACGCACTGGCCACGATGGTCACGCCGGTCGGGCTGTCAAGCCCCGCGCCGATGACGCGAAACACGGCCCGTCCCCGGCCAACTACCTGCGGCGCTGTGCCCCCACCTGCCGTCAGAACGGCGCCGCCGATCAATGGGACAACACAGAGACCGGGCTGGCCGGCGTGAACGGTAATCGTGCCGTGGTAGCCATGTGATGGGTCGACGTTCCGCGGGCAATCGTCATGAGGCGAGGTAGCATGCACCGCCATTGGCGGCAAGAACAGACCGAGAGACAGGACGAGAGCGAGAAAGGACAGGCGCGCGATGCTCATGCCTCTAATGATGCGCCATCCAGGGGCACACCGCCAGTAGCGCGTCAGGCCGTCCCCCACGAACCTTCGGCACTGCCTACTGCCTACTGCCTACTGCCTACTGCCTACTGCCTACTCGCTCAGTATGCCCCGCGGCCGCGGATGACCACGCCAAGGGTGCGCGCGAGGATGCGCAGGTCGAGCAGCACGGAGCAGTTCTGGATGTAGAACAGATCGAGCTGCGTGTTCAGATGCAGCGGCAACTCGCTGCGCCCGTTGATCTGCCACCAGCCGGTCATCCCCGGCGGCACCACGTGCCGCGCATGCTGCCACGACTCGTAGCCCTCCACGATGTGCGGCAGCTCGGGGCGCGGCCCAACCAGACTCATCTCGCCGCGCAGTACGTTGATGAGCTGTGGCAGTTCGTCCAGGCTGGTCCGGCGCAAATAGAAGCCCAGCGGCGTGATGCGCGGGTTGCCCGGGCGCTTGACGATCGATGCTTCTCGCTGGCGATCTTCGTCACTCGGCGGGTACATGGTGCGGAACTTGTACATGTAAAAGCGGCGCCCATGCTCGCCGACGCGCTCCTGGCGCAGCAGCACGGGGCCGCCCGATTCCAGGTAGATGGCCAGTGCGACCAGGGCCATCACGGGCAGTAACACCAGGCATAGGATACCGGCGATTGCCAGATCGAAGGAGCGTTTGAGCATCCAGCGCACGCCCGTAATGGCCGGCTCGCGCACGGAGAGCAGCGGCATCCCCCACAGGTCCGTGACCGTCGAGCGCAGCAGGAACACGTCGAGCATGTCGGGCGCGACTTTGATCACCACCGGGAACCGCTGTAGATCGCGCGAGAGGGACACCAGCGTCTCGTGTGCGCTGGCCGGAAGCGCCAGGATCACCTCGTCGATGCCATCCTTGTCCAGCAGCGCGGGCAGATCGCGGATCGCTCCGGCGACAGGCACGCCATCGACCTCGCTCGCCGCGATCGCGTCGTCGACCACGCCGATCAGGCGCAGGCCGCTCCAGGCATGATCGCGAATCGAGGCGATCACGGCCTTGCCTGCCGGTCCCGCGCCGACCACCACCACGTTGCGCGTGTCGTAGCCGCGCATGCGCGCCAGGCGCTGCACATGGCGAACGAGCGCGTGGAAACCCATCAGCAGCCCCAGGTCGAGCAGCCAGAAATAGGCCACGAACAGGCGCGATGGCGGCATGGCAAACATGTAGAACAGGCTGGTCATGGCCAGGACGCAGAGGGCGACGGCGTTGAACAGCCCGCGATACTCGTGCCACAAAGGCGTCGTGCGCTTGGAATCGAAGACAGGGAGCACGTGGAAGATGATGCTCCACACCACGGCGGCCATGATGTAGATGCGGATGTCGAGCACGATGGGTCCCATACGCTGCTCGATGCCCAGCAGCACATGCTGCCGCATCAACTCGGCCAGGCGCAGCGCCGCGAGGGTCAGGACGACGTCAATTGCCAGGTGCAGGACGAGTAATTGACGCTCCAGTCTTCTAATCAAGCAGCATCCCCTCTCACTCCAGGTGTCGAGCCGGCGAGTTCGGCAGGGCGTGACGGGAATAATGCGCCTCCACGAGGCGCTCCCCGGTCACTGCACAGGAGGGGACGCAGGTACCGGAACGCAGTACGGCGTCATCGTGGCGCAATAACGCCATCGACGCAACAATGCCTAGTATATCAGGGTTACGATTCTCGCGCCGTCTGGTGTGTGGACAGCAAATTTACGGGAGTTGCTACCTCGTTACACAAAGTCTCATAGGCGTCCGTCACACTATCCCACGAGTAGAGCGCCTGCGCGCGCTCCCGCGCCTGCTGACGCAGCCGCTCCACCATGTCGGGGTCCGCCAGGGCTTGCTGCATGACGCGTGCCAGGCTCTCGGCCTTGTCGGGGCCATCGTAGCATAATCCCGCGTCGCCGAGCGCCTCCAGGTGCGGCTCATGGCAGTCGACGATGATGCAATTGCCGGCGGCCATCGCCTCGATCAGCGCGGGATGCGTGCCGCCGACCTCGCTCGGCTCGACGAAGAGGTAAGCGTGGTGGAGGAGTTGGCGATAGCCTTCACCGAACAGATAGCCGGTGAAGGTGACGTTCGGCCCCGCCGCGGCGCGCAACGAGCGCGCATAGTCGTCGGCGTACGGCGCGTCACCGACGATCACCAGCGGCATCTCCGTCTCCGCGCGTTTATGCGCCTCGATGACGGTGTGGATACCGTTCTCCGGCACCAACCGCTTGACCACCAGCATGTAGCCGCGTGAGCGCAAGGCAAAGCGGTTGAGGTAATCCGTGCCATCCGGCCTGGGCAGTTCCGCCCCGTAGGCGATGTAGGTCGACGGGCGCCCGAAGCGCCGCTGATAAAGATCCTGCACGACGCGCGAATCGGTCACGGTGCGGTCGGCAACACGCGCGGAGAGCCACTCGGCGAGGCGCAGGTACGCGCGGGCGCGCGGCCCCCACTTGGCGCGCTGCGAGTCGAGTCCGTCCACGTTGAAGAGGGTAGGGACGCCGCCAAGGCGGGCCAGCGCGACGAAGGGGCTATTCCCGGCGATGAAGTAGATGGCGACGTCCGGGCGCTCGCGCGTCAACATGTGCAGGGTACACAGGGCCGTGTGCGCGAACGTATCCAGGAACTTATTGCGCAACGTCGGCAGCTTGACGAGGCGGACGCCCTTGTAATAGGGTTGCGGCCAGCGCACCATGTGCGGGCGGCAATACACCGTCACCTCGTGCCCGCGCTCGACCAGCCGCGTGGCCAGATTCTCGACGCACGTCTCCACGCCGCTATACTGCGCCGGGATGCCACGTGAACCCAGCATGGCAATCTTCATAGCGGGCAGCAGGCAGCAGGCAGCAGGCAGTCGCGCCACGATAGCAGGCAGCAGGCAGCAGGCAGTAAGCAGTCATGCTGCCACTGCAACGAGGAATGGTTAAAGCGCATGTCCTAAGCCTAGCAGGTCGCGCCATCTCGCTGCTTTTGTTATGCCTCGTTTGCCAGGTCTTGAAAAGAGTGCTGGGGCCAACGGCGCATGGTCACCTGGGAGCGCGGGCGTCTCGCCCGTCCCGGTCAGTGCAGCCAACGGAGCCAACCATCCCCGCAGGGCACGCTCCTTGCCTACTGTTGAGCGCCGCTCCCGCCGGATGGTCCACGCCCGGCAGGCAGAAGCCGGGACGGGCGAGACGTTTCTGTTGATTTTCATAGGAGGGGCGAGGGCATGCGCTGTTATGGGCGGATGCGCCCGTGGTTCTCATGCGGCCAGAGCGGGCGCACGCAGCAGCGCGCGGGGAGCGGGCGCACCTCCGAGATGCGGCATGGCGCGCGGGCGCGAACCAACCGCTTCAGGTTGCAAGCGGCGCCCTTGAGCAGATTCTCAAACGCCCGCTTGGCCGTGCCGCGATAGCGATGGCGGCGCAGCCCGTGCGCCCGGACCAGTTCGGAGAGGGTCGCTTCGATGGCGGGACGGGCGCGCATGCGCGCCTGGAATGCCTCCGTCTGCGCCTCGGCCCGCCGCGCCATCAGCAGCTCGTAGTGCTCGCTCAGGTGCAGGCTGCGCCCGCTGGTCCCCGTCGTGCAGTGCGCGCGGACGGGGCAGACCGCGCAGGTGGCGGCGGCGAACTGGATGTTGACGGCGCGGCTGCCGTCGCGCTCGGTGCGCGCGCTCCACTTGACGGCGCGATGGCCCTGGGGACAGATAGCCTGCTGGGCCTCCCGGTCGATGGCGAACGCGGCGATCTTGAACGCTTGGGGCGAGGTGTCCTGCAAGGGCGGACCCACCAGCGCGATGGCTGCCGCCTGGCTCTGGGCCAGTTGCGGGCCGGAGATGTAGCCGCTGTCCACGTACTGCTCGGCGGGCAGCAGCGCGCGCTCTTCCAGGCGGGCGCGAATCTCGGGCAGCGCGTCCACGTCGCCACTAGAGGCGGTGGCGGTCGTCACATCGGTGATAAAGTGCGGCCCCTCCGCCTCCGCCGTCTCGGTCACATGCACCTTATCGCCGTGCCACTTATGGCCCCGCTTCTCGCCCGCGCGCACCCCCGGGTCGTGCGGGGTCACGATGCGCTCGGTGCAGGCCACCGCCGGGGCGCGCACCGTGACCTCCCCGCCGTCGGCGGATCGCGTGTATCGCTGCTCCCAGACCGCCCGCAAGACCTCGACCGCCTCCAAGGCGGCCACCGCCGCCGGCGCTGTCTCCAGCCGATCCAGCAGCCAGAGGCCATCCCGCCCCACCTCGAGGAACAACGCCGCCTGCTCGTCCGCGCTCAGGCGATAGTCCGGGCGCAGCCCCGCGTAGTGCTCGCGGAAGCTGGCCGGCACCTCCCGCTCCGTCCAGGCCGCGTCCGTCTGCGCCAGCGCGCGCACCGCCAGCCGCAGCGTCTCCGTCACCGTCTCCAGGCGACTGAGCACCCGCACCGCCCCCAGCACCGCCAGCGAGTCGGTGCGCTGTTTGCCCCGCTTCTTGAGCAGGCCCAGCGCCCGCACCTTGGTCAGGATCGCCTCGAACACCTGGGCTTCCCGCCCATGGGCCAGCAGCCGCTTGCGAAAGTAGCACAGGCAGGAAAAGTCGAAGCCCGGGTCCGTCAGCGGCAGATGCAGGGCATACTTCCAGTCCAGCCGCACCACGACCTGCGCCGCCGCCTCGCGGTCGGGAATGTCCTCCATGAATTGGAAGAGCGTGACCAGCGCGAGCAGCGCGGGGGAGATGGCGTGGCGGCCCCGTGTGTCGTACAGGGCGGCGAAGTCCGCATCATCTACCAGGTCGGCCAATTGATCACCGATGACCCGATACGGGTTGGTCGGCGCGAGCACCTGCTGCCCGACTGCCGCGATGTCAGCGGGCATCGCGGCGAGATCACGGCGCTGCAGTGTCATGGGCGATCCCCTCCTTCCGCGCAGGCTATCTTGACTCACCTTAGCCTACCCGACCTACTCGAAAATCAACAGAAACGAGACGCCCGCGCTCCCAGGGCGCTGCTCCTACACTGCCTACTGCCTGCTGCCTGCTCGTCCGTCAGAACCGCACCAGCGGGCTGAGCGTGTTGCCATGGATCAGCACGTAGAGGACGCCGAGGACGAGGTAGGGGCCGTAGGGGATGGTGCTGCGCAGGCCGCGCCGCGCCACGATGAGCACGGCGATCGCGCCGATCCCGCCCAGGAAGACGCCGAAGGAGAGCGAGAATACGACCAGGGGGTAGCCAGTGATACAGCCGATGGCCAGCGCGAGATTGGCGTCGCCCAGCCCCAACGCGCCTTCACCAAAGGCCAGCCGTGCCAGCATCACCAACAGCCCGAAGCTTCCGAAGCCTAGCGCCCCGCCCAGCACGGATTGCCACAGGCCCAGCCCCGGCCATAGCGCGGCGCTGCCCAGGGCCAGCGCCACCAGTAGCGCCACCAACAGGGTCGGGATGAGACGCAGCTCCAGGTCAATGAAGAGGACGGCCACCAGCAGCGCAGCCTCGGCCATGCTCACGCCCAGCAGCAGGGGATAGC
>JAICKD010000594.1 GCA_025928125.1 Ktedonobacterales bacterium | reverse complement strand
GCCAGGTCCATCAGCCGCTTGACGCGCGCATTCCACCCTGAAATGGCCGATTCGGTCAGGCCAATTACCGGGATGCCGTCGATCTCGTCCACGGCAATCTTGGCGGTCTCCGTCACCACATCGGGCAGCACATAGAGCTGCACTGGCAGGTTCGCCAGGCTGCTGATGAGCCAGCTTGCCTCATGCCGTTCGCGCGGGGAGAGCGCGATTAGCACGAGGTCAACCTGTTTCTCGCGAATGACGCGCGGCGCATCGCGCAGGTCACCCAGCCGCCAGCTGACCCAGCGATGGTAGAGGGCCTCCTGCCAGTGGCTCGGCATATCCGGTTCGGGATGGAACTCCCGGCGCGGGCCGACGACGCCGATGATTTCGAGGCCGATGGCGCTACGTGCCGAGACCGCGCGCGCGCCGTCGATGGCCAGCCGCCCGGTGCCGATGATGAGAATACGCCGCCGGGGCGCGCCTAACCGGGCTAGTGGCCGCAAAACGACCCGCGCCAGCGCTAGCAGCACCGCATCCACGATGACAAACGTCAGCCAGAAGATACGCATGCGGTCGAGCACCAGAAAATAGAGGATGCCGCTTACGGCCAGTCCGGCAAGTCCTACCGAGATCAAAGCACGCAGCGGAGCGAAGATATTGTTGACCCAGCTGGAGCGGTACAGCCCAAGCAACGAAAAGACGACGGGCCAGACGACCGCGACGATTGCCGCGAAGATGAGTGCGTCAGGGGTCTTGAGATAGCGAATCTGCGGAACGATGTTGGCAATGCTGTCGCTGAAGTGTTCGATCAGCACGATCAGCAGCACCGAAAGGACCACATCTACCAGGAGCATCATCTCGCTCAGGCGAGAACGGGCGCGCCGACGATTGGCCAGCAGTCGCTCCACCTCGCGATACTCAGGATTGCGAGAGAGCCGGGCCATCCTGGTGGTGGTGCTAAACCCCATGTCCTCCTCGTCGGCATCGTCTGGAGGCGCCGATGCTGGCGATCCGGCCGCCTTCGCCGAGGGAGCGGGCGCGGCGGCGGAATAACCCTGGCCATACGGGCCGTTAGTAGTGCCAGGGGCGCTCAGCGGATAGGAATGATCTGGATGACCACCGTTCATCGGTGGGGACGAGAGAGACGAAGAAGGCGCCTGAGGATCGAGTGCGGGCTGGTAGGGCGGTTGATTTGGCGGCTGAAAGGGCGCATAGGCCTGGTTGGGCGCGCCAGCCGCCCCATCGGCCCAGGCGTTCTGCCCGTAGCTCTGGCCGTTATTTTGGTTCGTGTACTGGCTCGTGTTCTGCCCTTGATTCCAGCCAGTGTTCTGGGCGCTGTGGTCGTTCTGCCAGGGATATGGAGACTGGGGAGATTGGGGAGATTGCGAAGAGTACGGAGACTGCGCGCGCTGATCATCAGGCTCGTGTCCCCCATTGGTTTGCCATCCATGGTGCGTCGTCATCTGGTCCGCCCCTCCCTCAGTTCCTCCGCCATGCTGCCGGGATCATCCAGGCCGAATCCGAGGCCACACCGCCTCATTCACAATATCACGTTGCTGGGTATTGATTGGGTATTGATAGCGCAGACCGTGCCACCATCCTGGTGTGCGTCTGGGATTCTCAGCGATTCTCAACCAACGCCTGAGTACTACAACGACGGAGCGGCAAACAGGTCACCGTTGCCGGGATCATCGGCGCCAGCTCTCAGCCCGCTCTCAGCCAGCCGCAGGCGGATGGCGTCGCTTCACTGTGTTGCGTTCGCGCCAAGCCATACGTGGCGCGTTTGCCGTTCAAGTCTACTCCATCCCATCCCCACTGTCTATGAAAATGACGCGAGTGGCGCTGATGACACGCCTGATATTGTCAGCAGCGGACATAACTTCACAACCGATAGTACTGCTCATTGGGCCGAATTTGTGATTCACGGCGGCCCTTGTGTATTATCTCCCTCGTGCCTTCGACAAGGCGCATCTCTGACTATGGACACCAGACGACAGCAAGACCCTGTCGTCGCTGAGAAGGCCGCGTACAGATACGCGCGTGTCTTCTAGGAGGGCTTAACAATCGCGGTAACGCAGCCGCGAACAGACTCCCGCGGGGGTCTCGAGAGGGGTACTATCTTGGCGCATTTTCCTACTGTACTGTCTGGCCGTCTGTCCCGCGTGCGCATGCTGTTTGGAGCAGCGCTTCTGGGAGCGGCGTTCGTAGCGGCACTCGGAGCCAGTGGCTCGATGCCAACGGCTGATGCGGCGAGCGGTCTGCACTATCAGCGCGGATACTACGTCGCGAATGGCATGCTCTGTTACGGGTGGTCTAACGGAACCTATCACTGCACCGGACACTGGCACCGCAGCGGCAGCCGACTCGTTTCTGATAACCCCTCGTGGGTCCCCAACGCAGCCTCGACCGGCGGAACCTCCAGCGCCGCCAGCAGGCCCAGCACGTCGGCTGTGAAAGTGACCGGCAGCAATACCGCTGGCCAGCCATGTCGCAGCTCCTATATGTTCCCGGCGCACATCAGCCAGTGGACGGTCCCGGTGAGTTGCTATGCGGGCGTCTATCGCGTGAACCCGGCCAACTATGTGAAGCGTTCCGGCTTTGGCTGGTGCAACTGGTGGCCTGAGGTGCTGCATCCACGACAGCCCGACATCCTGTGGGGCCGCGAATATCGCCACTCGTCCACGCCAACACCTGGCGCGGTCGTTCACTTCAATGGTGGCGTTCAGGGCGCGAGCCGAGATGGTCACTGGGCGCAGGTCGTTGCGGTAGCGCCCAATCACTACTGGGTGCTCATCACCGAGATGAACTTCACCTGGCGTGGCGCTGGCTGGCAGAAGGTCAGCTATCGCTATATCCACGTCGGAGCCGGAGTCACCTTCATTTCGTAGCTGGCGAGCTACCAGTCCAGGTCAGAGCGTATGGGGGCGTGCTTCATGAGGAAGCGCGCCCCTCGTCGTTTTCCGCGAGTGGGGAAACGCAGGCGGTTAAAACCGCGCCTGAAGGGCCT
>JAICKD010000564.1 GCA_025928125.1 Ktedonobacterales bacterium | reverse complement strand
CGAGACCCCGCGCCACTACGGCTATAGTCCCAGCTTCCGGCTGGTTACAGGCACGTATTCCCTCGCGCGAGGTCACGACCAGGGATTACCCGAATTGTTGTCCGAGGCGCCGTCGTCTGGCGGGAACCCGCCGAACTGCTGGCCTGGCGGCGCGAGTGGGTCAGACGGTGGCGGCGCGTACGGCCCGCCGGTAGCCCGCTGCGACCCTGGCGGCATAGGCCCCGGCGGGGAAGGCATGGGCGTCAAGCGTGGCGCTCCCGTTGGCCGCACGGGAGCCGACGTGGGGGACGAATACGACGATGGCCGCGAGCCTGGGCCACGCAGCAGATCGAGAGCGTGATCCAGTGGGGTTCCACTCGGCTCTGGCCAGACAACCGGCTGGCCGCGAACCCAGCTCTCGAGCGAGGCCGTCAGGCGCCCCACCTCATTCTGCAGCCGCTGAAGATAATAGGTGGCGTTCATAACAGGGCCGAAACGCTCCATGTAGTTGTTGAGATCGTTGCGTACCTGTTCGAGGATGTCGAGGGGCATGGCTGGCACGCGGCCCCCGAAGTTGCCCTGCGCCCACTGGGAAAGCGTCTGGTGGAGATAGAGGATGCCTTCTTCGAGCGTGCTAGTGCGTTCTAGTTCCCGATATTCGAGCATAGCGATCTCTTCAGCGCGATCAGCTCGCCGGGTTGCCAGGTCGGTGCCACGAACCCAGAGGAAGGCCACCAGCGCCATAGTAAACTGCAAAGCGATTGGGCGCACCAGTAACGAGACCGTCTGAACAGTCACGCTGGGATAGAGCGCGGCATCGAGCGCGACATTCGCGTTATGCGGACGGATCATATAGTCGGCCACAATCATTGCGGAGTTGATCGCGGCAACGACGAACGCCGAGCGGCGCGGCAGAACGCTCGCCGCGATCACGACGCTGACCGCGAAGGCGTCATAGTTGGGCAGCTGTCCCATCGTCAGGCCAAGCGGGCTGCTCCACATATAGGCGAAGATAGCGGCATTCATGCTAAGAACGAGAATGATACCCGCGATGGTGATATGTCCGGCCCGATTGAGACTGATTGCCGCCAGTTGCAGGGCGAGGAAGCAGATGTACGTCAGCAGGGCGGTGTTGTCGCCAATGGCGATAGGCGAGACGATCACCAGCCCGCCAAGCATGCCCAGCGCCAGCCAGGCGATCAGGTCGCTGCGGCGGGCTAACTCCCGCTCTTGCAGGGTGCGTTGCGGATTGGAGCTGCTGGAGCTTGCGAACTGGAGCCACTGGCTCGCCAATGATCTCTTCCGCCTATTTGACGTATCCACGGCACCCCCCTGACGCCACCATAATTCCAGTGCCACAGGCCGCTGGCAACTATCTCCGAGACACAGCCCCATAGCTATCCCACCATTACAACGAACGACACAGCCAATGTTTCGTTATACATGGTAGATGACGATATTGCAATACGTCGTGTTTGGACATGATACATTTGCGCTAAGTTTGTGATGTCTTCGTGACTGGTGTGGCAGACTCTCCGCTACCCTGATTGGAGTGAAAAGGCAGATTGCGAGGGATGCGGAGGTTCGGAGGTTCAGAGGTTCAGAGGTCATGGACGCCAGGCATATACAATTACAGCATAGTCCTTCCCTGGTATCACCGAAAACGGGGTCTCGCGAGGCTCTCCACCTACCCGCGCATCATAGAGGGAAAGACGAAAGCCAGCCTCGGTCAGTTGTTGCCACAACTCAGCGAATTGGCGCTGCGTAGACGGGTTGCCATGCACTTCGCAGATCAGCGACCGCACCTGGGCGAGCCGCCCACTCTGGCTCAGGTCGGCGATGACATCGTATTCGCTGCCCTCGATATCCAGCTTCAGCAGGTCTACGGATTCATCGATGAGGTCGCTTAGGCGCACGGCTGGCACGCTGATCGCGTTCGCGGGTCCGGTCGTGCCATCCGGTGCGGCGACGTGTCCATCAACAGCGCCATCCGGCTGGAACAGCACATGTCCGGTGGCCGCGCCCACCGCCTTCGCCTCAATCGTCACGTCGGTCATACCAAGACTCTTGATATTCCATGCCAGAATCGCGGCAAGCGCCGGGTCGGCCTCGAATACCACAATACGCGCCTGTGGATAGCGCAACTTACATGCGATCACGCTCAGCCCTATGTTCCCGCCGCAGTCGATGATCTTTGGCGCGTCGCCCAGTCCATCCACCTGGTAGATGCCCTGAACGAAGATCTGGTGATATGTGGTCCGCAGCGAGTCGGCGTCCGCGTAGCGTATGCGACCGAACGGCAGTCGCATCTCGCCCCGCGTGCGGTGAGGCTTGCGCAGTATGCGCCACACAATGCGAGGATAGGCGAGCGTCCGCGTCCTGATAACCGCCTGAGCGGCGTACGTGAGCTCCCGCGCTAGCCGTGCGGGCAGAGATGCGCCGTTCGTATGCCGCCGAGGTATGGATGAATGGCGTTTCATCGCAATAGATATCCTGTATCAATACTGAGAAGGAAAGAAAGGTCGTTGTGAGGCCAGAAAGGGAGCACAGTTCTTAGCGTATCGGCGCTCTATGAAAAATGGGTGAATGGCGGCTCACGAGTCTGAGCATACATCGTTGCAAGTTCGGATACTTGGGGCGCGGGAGATGAACTTGATCAGTACCTTCAGCCATGAACTGTTCATGGCGTTTTAGACCGGCTCGACCATAGCAACGCGGGTATCAACGTGAATATCTACGCGCATGTCCTGCCGAGCATGCGGAAGGGCGCCGCCGCGATCATGGATCGGCTACTGGGGTAGCATACCAGCGGCGTAGCATGTTCTTACAGCAGTGGCGGCATAACTGGGGGCGGAGCACATTCTTTGCAGGCGCCAGCGCGGATGAATGCCGTATGGTAGGCATAGAGCAGACCTATCGCCTCGCGTGGCGTCACGCCCCACATTAGCATGGCGAGATCCATATACACGTGCGCGTCCCGCATGGCTTGCGCCTTGGTAAAGCAGTTGGCCCGTGAGGCGTCACATCCATCCTTCCAGCCAATGCGATACGTGGTGAGCAGCGAGTGTTTCATTGAATGCACCTCAGTTCCTGGCGAGGCGCAAAACACGAAGGCGTGATAAGGAGGCACGTGCGATGCGACGGAGCGTGCGACGTGATG
>JAICKD010000565.1 GCA_025928125.1 Ktedonobacterales bacterium | reverse complement strand
CCAAAGGCGGTCGTCGTCGCCAGCGCCTGCACCTCGACCAGCATTGGGCGCGTACCCTCCATGCTCACCACCACCGCCGAGCCGCTCGCCTGACCATGATGCTCGGTGAGGAACAGGCCTGATGGGTTGAGCACATCCACCATCCCTTCGCCGCGCATCTCGAAGACGCCGACCTCATTGGTCGCGCCGAAGCGATTCTTGGCCCCGCGCAACAGCCTATAAACATGGAACCGCTCGCCCTCCAGATAGAGCACCGCGTCCACCATATGCTCCAGCGTGCGCGGGCCTGCCACGGTACCCTCTTTGGTGACATGGCCGATGATACAGACGGATATCTGCGTGCGCTTGGCCAGCTGCATCAGCCGCAGCGTACACTCGCGCACCTGGCTGATGCTGCCGGGCGCGGACGGCAACTGCGCCGACGCCACCGTCTGGATCGAATCCACGACGATCAGCGCGGGATGCGCCTGCTCCGCTGCCTCGGCAATGGCGTCGATATCGGTCTCCCCCAGCAGCAGCAGGCGTGGCGTCGCGATGCCCAGACGGTCGGCGCGCAGCCGAATCTGCTGGTTCGACTCATCGGCGGAGACGTAGAGCACCGGGCCTTCGTGCAGCGCCATGTGGCCGGATACTTGCGTCAGCAGCGTGGTCTTCCCGATCCCCGGGTCGCCGCCGACGAGCATCAGCGTGCCGGGAACGATGCCACCGCCGAGCACGCGGTCGAATTCCGGCGAGCCGGTGCTCATACGCCGCGCGTCCACCGCCTCTACCTCGGTTAATGGCACGGGCTGTGCCACCATCGCGCGCAGGGCTCCGCCACCACGGCGCGCGCCGCTCAACGCGGGCGAGACCGTCTCGACGAGCGTGTTCCACTCGCCGCAATCAGGGCAGCGCCCCATCCACTTGACGCTCTCGTAGCCACATTGCTGACAAGAATATTTCGATGTCGCTTTTGGCATGATATATCCGCTCTCTGAGAAGAAGATGAAGGCTGGATGAAGAATACCTCATCGCCTGGGTATTTTGCGCTATCGCCTGTTGAGATACTTCTTTGCGTCCCTCACAACATTGGCAAAGACGGCCATCAGGTGCGCGGGCGGTTGAAACCGCGCCTGAACGGCCTGTGGCCACAAAACCCGCCTTCGCGGGTTGCAGAGCCGAGTACGTGATGGCTCGCGCAGCTGCCCTGCCCAAGTTTCTCCCCGGCCGTCCTGGCGCAACCCGTGTCAGCGCGCGTCTGGTTCTGGATAGTCCGCGCAGGCGGACTTCGTGGCCGAGCGCGAGCGAGGCCGTTCAGGCGCGGTTTTAACCGCCAGCCGCCCCGATATCATCGCTATCATATCAACCACATCCGACCTGGATACGCGAAGGGGACGCATCCCCGATGGATACGTCCCCCCGCCTGCCATGCGACAAGGCTTACCGTCGCTAGTCCGCGCCGCCAGAAGACCCAGCGGAGTCGCTACCGCCCGCCGAAAGCGCAGCCTCCGGTGGTGGCGGCAGCCGCAGGCCGTCGGGATGCTCGCCCTGCTCGAGGACGATGGTGCCATCCCGCGCGAAGGCGTGAACGACATCACCCGGCTGGAACTTGCCTTGCAGCAGGAGCTCCGCCAGTGGGTCTTCGATCAGGTTCTGGATCGTCCGGCGAAGCGGGCGAGCGCCATACTGCGGATCATAACCCTTCGTCACCAGGAAGTCCTTGGCGTCGTCGGGAACCACCAACTGGATCTGCTGCTCCGTCAACTGGACACGCACGCGAGCGAGCAACAGATCAACGATCTGGCGCACATGCTCCTGGCGCAGGCTGTGGAAGACCATGATGGCGTCGATGCGGTTGAGGAACTCCGGCTTGAAGGTGCTCTTCAACTCGCCGAGTACTTTGTCCTTCATGCGCTCGTACTCGTTCTGCGCCGCCTTGTCTTTGTCCCGCGTCTGCATGAAGCCGATAGCGGCCTCACGGTTGAGCAGGCTCGCACCGACGTTCGACGTCATGATGATGATCGTGTTGCGGAAGTCCACTGTGCGGCCCTTGGCATCGGTCAGCTTGCCGTCTTCGAGAATCTGAAGCAGCATGTTGAAGACGTCCGGGTGCGCCTTCTCGATCTCGTCGAGCAGGATCACACTGTAGGACTTGCGGCGAACCTTCTCGGTGAGTTCGCCACCTTCTTCATAGCCGACATATCCCGGAGGCGCGCCAACTAGACGAGCAGCCGAGTGGCGCTCCATGAACTCTGACATGTCGATCTTGATGAGCGCGTCCTCGCTGCCGAACATGAACTCGGCAAGCCCCTTCGCCAGTTCAGATTTACCAACCCCTGTCGGCCCCATGAAGATGAACGACCCAATGGGGCGCTTCGGGTCTTTCAGCCCGGCACGCGCACGCCGTACCGCACGGCTGATCGTCTCGATAGCCTCATCCTGGGCGATGACACGCTTATGCAGCGCGCTCTCCATCTCCAGCAGGCGGGCGGACTCTTCCTGCGCGATGCGCATGACCGGGATGCCCGTCCACATCGAGACGATCTGCGCGATGTCCTCTTCAGTGACGACCGGCTTCTCGCTCGACTGGTCCTTGTGCCAGCCGGATTCGAGCTTGGTAATGCGTTCGCGGAGCTTCTTCTCGCGCTCCAACAGCTCCTGCGCCTGCTCGTACTGCTGGTTCTGGATGGCCTCGTCCTTCTCGCGCAACACCGCCTCTAGCCCGCGCATCGCCTCCTTGAGGTTCAGCGGGGCCAGCGACCGCTGCATGCGCACGCGGCTCGACGCCTCATCAATCAGGTCAATCGCCTTATCCGGCAGGAAGCGGTCGGTGATGTAGCGGCTGCCCATCTCGGCGGCGGCGCGCAGGGCGTCGTCGGAGATGGTCAGGCGGTGGTGCGACTCATAGCGGTCGCGCAGGCCCTTGAGGATATCGAGCGTCTCCTCGACACTCGGCTCGCGGACCATCACCTCCTGGAAGCGTCGCTGGAGCGCCGCGTCCTTCTCGATGTATTTGCGATACTCGTCGAGCGTCGTCGCGCCGATGCACTGCAACTCGCCACGTGAGAGCGCGGGCTTGAGGATGTTGGCGGCGTCCACCGCGCCCTCGGCCGCGCCCGCGCCCACCAGGGTATGCACCTCATCGATGAAGATGATG
>JAICKD010000100.1 GCA_025928125.1 Ktedonobacterales bacterium | reverse complement strand
TATGGGCTGTACGCGCGCGAGTAGTAGACCAATGGGAGTACGCAGACCGCAATGCGCGTGCGCAAGGCGGAGCCGCCGTCGCAACGACAGCAACAATCACTGCGATATTTCGAATCACGTCGTCTTCGATCCAAATTGTACGCTTTCAGAATGATGCGTCCACTATCGACTTCGGCGATTCTCCTGCTATTGAAACGTGCTTAGAGCGTCCGGACCCATTAGCTCAGTATCTCGCTCAATATGGTGATGCTACACTCATTCCTATTCATGAGGGTAGAGAGCAGGGATGTGAAATCGTACTCGCACAGCCTACAACGACAGCCTCACATCCAGGACTGTCGCACGGGCAGGCGCCAGATGCACGGTTCCTCATCCGTTTTGGATGCCTTCTGGCAGAGAACGATCAAGGAGCGACGCTCATTCCCGGTATTCCTCGCGCATCGCGTATCGATATTGACGCGGTTATGTCGGCGCCTGCTCTTGCATAATCGTGGCGAACGTTTAATGCCGATCTACCTACGGTCAAAAGCACCCGAACCGAGTGCGGATGGCTCGGATAATACCTGCTCTGTTGATGTGGCGAGCGGCAGGCTGAAGGAAAAGACGCTGCCCCGGCCCACGCGGCTCTCCGCCCAAACATGCCCGCCGTGCAACTCCACCAGGTGCCGTGCAATGGCGAGGCCCAGCCCGGTGCCTGCCGCGGCGCGCGACTCTGGCAACGCTGCCTCGTCCATCTCGCGCGTGCGGGCGCGGTCCGCCTTGAAGAAGCGCTCGAAGACTCGTGGCAGGTCGTCTTCGTCAATGCCGATGCCCGTATCCGCCACGTGAACCGCCAGCATGCACCGGGGCGCGGCATCGCTCTGGGTCTGCTGTTCGTCGCTGCGTGGCTCGCCCGCCGCATTAGCCTCGATCACCTCCGCCGAGATCGTGACCGAGCCACCCGGCGGCGTGTATTTGATGCCATTGTGAATCAGGTTGATCAGCACCTCGCCCGCGCGGCTCGCATCCGCCCATGCGTCGGGCAACCCATCCGGGACCGCTGCAAGAAGGCGGATGTTGCGCTCGGTGGCGAGCGGACTCATCCGATCGATGCTCGCCTCGATCAATCCGGCAATCTCCACCCCTTCCGTTCGCAGCTTGATCTTGCCCGACTCGATGCGCGAGAGCTCTAGCAACTCGGCAACCATCTGTGTCAGGTGATCGATCTCGCCACTGATGCGCCGCGCGAAACCTCGCGCCGCCACTGGATCGTCTTCGACGGTCTCGGCCAGCGTATCGGTGAGCAGCTTGACGGCCGCCAGCGGCGTGCGCAGCTCATGCGAGACGTGCGCAACAAAATCGCGCCGCATGATTTCCAACCGTCGCAGTTCGGTCAAATCTTCGATGGCGACAATCATCCGCTGGACATCAGGCGCGGGATCGAGCTCGGACATACCTGGGGACGGCTGGCGAGGCGTTGTGATCGGCGTCACCGAGACGCGCCAGGTCTGACCTGTCGTGGCGCGGCGAAAGGTCGTCTCGACGGGCGACTGACTCTGCCCGGCTTCGAGCAACACGCGCATCGTCTCGTAGTCCTGGATGACGCTGGCGGCGGCGCGGCCAATCACCTGTTCGCGCGCAAGCTGGATGAGTCCCAGCGCGGCGCTATTGGCAAACAATACGACGCGATCCTGATCGGTGACGAGGACTGGCCGCGGATAGGCTTCGAGCAGCACTCCCGTCATGTCGTGCAGGCGCGCGATCTCATGCAGGCGGCTCTCCAGTTGCCGCTCCGCAACGTAGCGCCGCTCCTCCGCGACCTGCCGCTTGCGCTCATCGATCCGCCGCTGCAGCCATGCGACCGCGCCGACGACAATCATGCCCGCGAGGAACGCCTCTAATAACAACAGAATCTCACCGCTCGCGCCCATCCTGACTCTTCCCTGTTCTTCGTGGCATCCAGGCACACGCCACGACATGCCACGACATGGCATGCCATGCCATGCACTACCCGCTCGTAGTGTATCGCATCCAGGCATGGTATACGAAAGCCCTCGGGGCCAATTAACAGAGCCTTAACAGAAGTTGCATCAGATTTTCACCGTGACGGAATGACTTGCTCCGCAGTCCTGCCCATAGTCATAAACAGCGCATCTGCCAGCCGGGCATTCTTTTAGACCATGCATTTCGTGCCGGGCATATATTGGAGAACTCCCATACTCGAGCGACGCCATTGACAGGGGTACATAAAAATACGTAGCATTGCGTAGTAAAGGATGCGTAACATTCTCCAGTGAATGTGCTGCCAAATCACAGAGTGTTCCCAGGAAAGCATCGAGGGTGTTGCGATGGAACGAACCGAGGATCTCACTGCTCGCTGCATGGAACTGCTGACAATTAATCGCGCGTTATTCGACGAGGGCTATCCTGAAGCGGCCTACCACGCCCTCGAGGCCGCGCTGTATTGCGCGGAGTACCAGGGCGATCCCGCCATAATGCATATGGTAGAAACGGTTGCCGCTGAGGAGTTTCGTCGGCTGAAAAGGGTCGCGCACGTCGCTGGTGTCGCTTCCTCCAGCAACGCCAACGCGCCAGCGTCTCTGACCGAGTCGGGGAGATGGGCCAACCTCGAGAACCTGTATGGCATTGCTGTACGACAGGCCAACCTGAAGGCATCGAATCCAGATTTGCGCGCCGCGCCGTCGCGCCATCTCAAGTCAGTAGAGCAATAGCATTGGTTAGAGATTTGAGCTAGCATCGATGAACGGGACAACATGCGGGGTTGAGCGCTGCCCAGCCCCCCATATTCAGACTATCAGCCGAACCATCCGTCGGCGCTACGCCAATCGCAGCACCAGCCCCAGGATCAGAATCGCCAGGAAGAGACTCTGCCCTGAATGGGCAATGATTCCAAACCACGCGCTGCGAAACATGCGGCTCGGAAGCGCATAACACACGATCCCATCAATGGCGCTGCTGAGGATGCCCCACGGTTGGTGCAGGTGATAAAGCCCAAACAGGAGTCCGTTCATCACCCAATCCCGTTTTCCAAAGACGCCCGCCATACGGGGCAACAATAACCCACGAAAGAGCAGTTCCTCGCCAACGAACGTGTTGAACAGCGCGGAAACGACAAACAATCCCCAGACATCCCACGCGCCTGCCAACTGGGCTTTGGCTGCCGGGGTGGCGAGTGCGGACCCCAGATCAAAACCGCGTGGCTCCGTCAAGAATGGAAACGCCGAGACCCAGAAATGATCAACGATTCCTTTGAGCTGCAAGTCGAAAAGCGCCGTCAGTAGGACGAACGGAATCACCCACCACCACAAGCGCCCTCGCGGTTTTCCCGTCCGTGGCGAGCGCGGTGTCTGGAGCCAGAGGCGCTGCCGGATGGTTGACCAGCGCAGGTTACCTGCCTCCTGGTAGATCAACAGCATAACGAGGGCGAATTGCCAAACCAATCCAATCGTCAGCACAGCCTGCCGTTCGAAGCCTGGATTCTGCGGGTTGTGGGCCAGAGCCGGAGCCACCACCCATCCCAGCAACGCCATCGGGAGCGCCGCCGCTGCCCAGATCAGGAGGATTTTGCGCAAGCTGTATTGCGGAATTTGAGCTATGCCCTGGTGTGGCTGCGTCCGTGTTTTCGATGATTCCCCAGCCACCAGAGAGCCCTGTGTGATGTCATGCGTTGCCATGTTCTTAAATACTCCTTCTTGAACGCGGTGAGCGAGGACACCTCTCGCGTCGCCCCACAGCGTTCTCAAGAAGTTTAGCGAGCAAACGTGCCGAAAGTATGGTAAAAGCCGCGCGCCATCGTCACAGAACCGTAGCGGAATCTTGGCAAAATCGTGGCGCCGCCAAACAACGCTCGTTACACCCCATCGCTAGCAAGCGATGCATCCCCCTAGCGCTATGTCGGATTTAACAGAACTTTAACGAAAGTTCAAAAAGCCATTAACAGACACCTTCTAAGGTCTAGATGGACGAGTTGAGGACCTGGACGCAGCATGCACGATCCACTTCAGCTCGTAACCAAATGACGCTCTTCGCTTAAAGAGTAGAGGGACTTGAGGAGGATTCATGCTCGATCGCATCTCTGCGATTCGTTCACATGGCTCGAAGGTTGCGCTGGGCGCCGTCGTCGCGGCAAGTCTGCTGGTTGCCGCATGTGGCGTCCCCACGACATCAACCCCTGGCGGCGCCTCCGCCAACCCGTCGCTCACCGCATGCGCGGTGACCGCTGACCAACTGGTTACAGGCACAGGCGGCACAGGCACGGCCACGAAGGCTTCTGGTATCTCTGGCAAGCTCACGGTTGACGGCTCATCCGCGTTGCAGCCGCTGGTGCAGGCCGCCGCCGCTGAGTTCGATCAGGCCAACGGCACACAGACCAGCGTCTCCGCTGGTGGCAGTGGCAAGGGACTCGCTGACGCGGCAAGCGGCGCGGTCCAGATCGGCATGTCGGATGTCTTCGCTTCAGAAAAAGAAACGACGCCTGGGCAATATAGCGCGCTGGTAGACCATCAGGTGGCCGTCGTCGCCTTCACCCTGGTTGTCAGCAACGACCTCAAGGGCCACGTTGGCAACCTGACCTCCGATCAGATCAACAAGATCTTCACCGGTCAGTACACCAACTGGAGCCAGCTTGGCGGCCCGAACGAACTGATTTCGGTCGTCAATCGCCCGACAACCTCTGGCACGCGCTCTACATTCGATAAATGGGTCCTCAACGGCACAAAAGAGACCGCTGGCGCGACCCTGACCGAGGACAACACGGGCGCGGTCGCCACAGCCGTCAAATCAACGCCCAGCTCCATCGGCTATGTCTCGGTTGGCTTCGTGACTGGCCCGAACAAGAACGATATCACGCCAATCTGCATCGACGGCGCGAAGGCCACCGCGGCTGACATCAGCGCTGGCAGCTACAAGTTCTGGGGCATCGAGCACATGTACACGAAGGGGCCAGCGAATCCCTACGCGAAGGCGCTGATGCAGTACATCCTGAGCGATCAGGTGCAGAAGAATGACCTGCTCCGCCTGAGCTACATTCCCATCGGCTCGGTAGCGGCTTCGGCGATCACAGCGCATACGCCGAGCGGCGCGCCAGCCCCTGAGAGCCTGAGCTAGCCTGATTGTTGGCGCTCTTTGTCGGCCAAAGCATGCGCCGCGCAAGAAGCATGAAGCGCATGCCAATGCTGGGAAGGGCGCCTCTGGATGGCGTGGTACGTAGGAACGCGTGCCACGCCTCGCGCGTCACACATGGCCTGGGTGACGAGGCCTTGTGTAGTTCGGAGCAATCGTCGTATGAACAAGAGTGTTCGCGAGAATATCAGCCACGGCATCTTCGCGGCTTGTGCCGCATTCCTAGTGCTCGCGATGCTGGCGATTTTCGTCTTCGTCGGCGCCAACGCCTATCAGACCTTCACGGTGCATCACATTAGCCCATTCGGCTTCTTCTTCGGCACAAGCTGGTTTCCTGCCGATGGGGAGGTGGGCGCCTTCATCATGATTGTTGGCAGCATCACTGTCACGATTTTCGCGGTGCTGATGAGCACACCGCTCAGCGTTGGGCTGGCGGTATTCGTCACCGAGATCGCGCCTGCCTGGGCGCAACGACTCATGCAGCCCGTCTTTGAGCTTTTCCTCGGCATCCCCTCGATCATCTACGGATTGCTTGCCTTGCAGATTCTGGTACCAGCCATCGCATACGCCTACAACTATCTCGCGGGCGCGTACCTCTACAATGGGTTCGGAATCATTGCCGCCGCCCTGGTGCTAGCCATCATGATTATGCCCACCATCACCACCATCTCGATTGATGCCATACGCGCGCTCCCCACCGGTCTGCGTGAGGCCAGTCTCGCCCTCGGGGCCACGCGCTGGCAGACCATCCGCAAGGTGCTGCTTCCAGCGTCGTCGTCTGGCATTTACACCGGTATCGTGCTTGGGCTGGGTCGAGCCATTGGCGAGACACTCGCGGTCTCGTTTGTGATTGGGGCCAGCCCAAATAGTTTCCCGTTCCACTTCACCAACATTTTTCCATATATCGCCTTTACTCCCACCAGCGCCATTACCGTCCAGCTACTCTTCGACTTCGCCGAGGCAACGCCTGGCTCGCTCAACTACAACGCCATCTGGACGCTGTCCTTTGTGTTGCTGGTCGTCTCGCTCCTCCTGGTGGTCATCAGCCGCTGGATTGGGTCACGAAGCGCCTACAGTAACCCTGGCCGCACGTCGTCCAGGACTCGTCTCGCCAGCATAGTTGCGCTCGTACGACGAGGGCTAACCAGGAGTGTGGCATCATGAGCAGTCTTGTCCAGGAAGCGTCTGTCCCACGAGGGCGCCAGAATGCTGGCAAGCCGTTGGCCGCGCGCCGCGCACGCGCACGTCTCATCGACCGGGTCGTGACCGGCGTGCTCTGGGGGATAGCGTCCATTGTGGCAGGCATCCTTGCCGCCTTCATCATCTATACCATCGCTCAGGGCCTTGGCGTGCTCTCCTGGACGTTTGCAACCACCGCTAGCATCACTGGCGACGCCGTTGGGCCGCAGGTCTTCAACAGCTTCTATATCCTGATCCTTGCACTACTTATTTGCGTGCCGCTTGGCCTGGGCGGGGCGATCTATCTGGAGGAATACGCGCGCCAGGGATGGGTAACGACCGCCCTGCGCTTCGCCACCGAAACGCTGGCGGGCATCCCGTCGATTATCCTGGGCCTCTTCGGCTTCCTTGTCTTCGTGACCGATTTCGGCACAGGGCCGCGTTTTGGCTACTCGCGCCTGGCAGGCGCGCTCACGCTCGTCCTGCTCAATCTGCCGCTGATGCTGCGTATCTCCCAGGATGCGCTGAGAAGCGTGCCGACCGAACTGCGCGAGGCAAGCTATGCGCTCGGCGCGACAAAGTCACAGACTATCTTTAAGGTGATGATTCCCGCCTCGCTCTTGCATCTCACGACCGGCGTAATTCTGACCTCTGGCAAGATGATCGGTGAGACGGCGGCGTTGATCTATACCGCAGGCTCGAACGCGCCCATCAACGGGTGGTTCTCGCTCGATCCATTCGCATCTGGCGAGACCCTCACCGTGCATCTCTATCAACTCCAGGCGGAGGGGTTGGCCCAGAACGCGAAGGCGCTGGAAAACGGCACCGCCGCCCTGCTGATTATCTTCTTGCTGGCTTTTAACCTGGGTCTGCGCTGGCTGGCGACGCTGATCAATCGAAGGCTCTCTGGAAGGCGTTGAACCCTACGTTGTTCATAGTTCCCTTGGGATGGAGACGGCGCACCAACATGCACGAAGTCGATACCAAGAAACGCGAGCGCGAGGTGGTGGATTCCGCCGACACCGAGCTTCCGGCGATCACAACGATCACCGAGCCGGTGAAGGTGCGCATCAGCGACCTGAATGTGTACTATGGCGAGACGCACGCCATCAAGCACATCACCATGGACATCCCCGAGCGCCAGGTGACGGCGCTGATGGGTCCCTCTGGCTGTGGCAAATCCACCTTCATCCGCGCGCTCAATCGCATGCACGATCTGACACCCACCGCTCGGGTAACTGGCTCGATTCGGCTCGACGATGAGGACATCTATGCGCCTGGCGCCGATGTCGTGCATCTGCGTCAGCGGGTGGGTATGGTCTTTCAGCGGCCCAACCCCTTCCCGAAATCCATCGCGGAGAATGTCGCCTATGGCTTGCAGGTACAGGGCGGCCACAAGCCCAACGAGGTCAAGCAGGTCGTGGAGCAAAGTCTGCGCGGCGCGGCGCTCTGGGATGAGGTGAAGGATCGGCTCGACCAGAGCGCGCTCAGCCTGTCTGGCGGCCAGCAGCAGCGGCTCTGCATCGCGAGGGCGCTGGCGGTGGAACCCGAAGTGATCCTGATGGACGAACCATGCTCGGCGCTCGACCCTATCGCGACGCTCAAGATCGAGGAGTTGATCGAGCAGCTTCGGCAGCGCTACACCATCGCCATCGTCACCCACAATCTGCAACAGGCGGCGCGCGTCTCGCAGTATACCGGCTTCTTCCTCACCGGCAACATGGTGGAATATGCGCCGACTGGGCTGCTATTTTCACGTCCACAGAAACGGCAGACCGAAGATTTCATCACTGGTCGCTTTGGGTGAGGTGGTTGCGAGACACGAGTAGCGATAACTGCCGCTCACGTGTGAAAGGGATAGCCGGGTTATTATGCCAAGAGACACGTTTCATCAGGAACTGCGCGAAATCGAAGAATCTGTGATTACAATGGCAACATTGGTGGAAAGCGCGATTGCGCGCGCGATGCAGGCGCT
>JAICKD010000656.1 GCA_025928125.1 Ktedonobacterales bacterium | reverse complement strand
GCTGGGGTTCGTCGGCGTGTTGGTGGCGCTCTTCGTCGCGCTCTCGTTCCGCTTCTTCCAGACGCTCACCGAGCGCATCTTCCACGACCGAGTCATCTTGCGCGTGCTTGCCGCCGCGGTCGTCATCGCCATCGTTGTCTTCTTCGTCCCGCAGGTGATGTTCGCGGGCGAGACACAGATCTTCCCCATGATCGACAATCCCGCGAGCTATGGCGTCCTGGCGCTGCTGGGGCTGGGCGTCCTCAAGCTGCTGCTGCTGGCGCTCTCCTTCAAGAGCGGCTATCTGGGCGGCCCCACGTTCCCAATTCTCTTCTCGTGTACGATGTTCGGCCTGGCCCTGAGCCTGCTGTTTCCGGGTGTGCCGGTCTCGATTTTCGTGCTGTGCATCGAGGCGGCGACGCTCACGATGGCGCTGGGCGCGCCGCTGACGGCGATCCTGCTGGTGGTGGTGATCGGCACCGCCGACCCGAACGAGGTCGCGCTCCTCGTGCTCTCCAGCCTGGTCGCGCTGATCGTGGGCGAAAGCATCAAGCGGATGATGGCGCAGCGCCGGGCCAGCAGCGCGAAGACGCAACCGTCCACCGCCTAGTCGAGATTAGCCGCCAGATCCTGATAGGGTGGGACAAGCTCGCCCCACCGCGCCTCGGTATCGCCGCGCTCACGCCCGGCGAGGTAGGCGGCGAGGTTTTCGGCATGGATCTGCCACCCGGCTCCATAAAAGGCAATCTTGTCGAGGGGCATGCCCCGGACCTCGAGGACCAGGATGGTCTGGTCGCCATCGGCGGTCAGCGTGACCTCGATGGCCGCGTCGAACGGCGGCACGCCTTGCCCCTTCCGATAGGACTCGTCCGTTTCCCTGTTCGTCACCAGCAGCCGCCGTGGCGGTTCGCACGCTTCCACGCGCCCGGTGCTCTCGATGTCATCAGCTTCGAGGTACATGCGGAACTCGCCGCCGGGCCGGAGGTCGCCTTCTACCCGGCCATGCCAACGTGCCAGGCGGTCAGGATCGGTGATCGCCGACCACAGATCGTCGATAGCGGTGTCGTAGTGGTCTTCGATGCGCACGACGCCGACGCCGTCTGCTGCTCGCAGGCTGCCCAGGATGCGGTTGCCTCCAGGTGTGTTGCCAGTATTGTTGGTCATCAGGTGCTCCTTCGCTTACGTTCGCGTTCGCGTTCGCGTTTCCCCCGGGCCACCTCGGTATGCAGGGCATCCAGCCGCTGCTGCCACAAGGCCCGGTACCGTCCCAGCCATGCATCGACCTCGGCGAGCGGCTCAAGCCGAAGACTGTAGACCCGCCGTTGCGCCTCCTGGCGAACTTCGACCAGCCCCGCCTCCCGCAGTACCCGCAAGTGCCGCGAGACACCCGGGCGAGCAATTGGCAGCAGCGCCGCCAACTCACCCGCAGTGGCCGGGCCGCCGGTCAAGGTTTCCAGCACTATGCGCCGATTCTCGTCCGCCAGTGCGCGCAGAACAGCTTCCATGCCATGAATGTACCACATTGGTTACGTAACCGTCAAGGTACATAAGCGAGGGCGCGTGTAGAACGGCATGGCGCATCTGGCGCCGTTACGTCTCTCAGCCGACCTCAACAATGAGCGAACGTGGCTATCCGCGCCGCGTCATGCCAGGAAGCGCTCGTAGGTGAACGGGCGTAGCGGTTCGGGGCGCTCCGACCCCGTAACCCAGTCGGCCAGCAGCTTCGCCACCGCCAGCGAGATGGCGAAGCCATGCCCTGACCAGCCCGTGCCGACGATGAGATTCGCCGCGCCAGGAAGGTGGTCAATAATCGGAATCTCGTCCACGCAGACCGACTCCGGGCGGGCAGCGTCACTCTCGGCCAGACGAACGCCGACGAGCGCGGGGTAGACGGCGGTGGCCTCGGCGAGGTTGCCCTCCACCTGCGCCGGGATGGCCTCGCCCCGGCCAGCCTGAGCGTCCCAGCGTCCGCGCCACCCCCCCCGAGATCATCACCTGCCCGCCGGGAAGCGGCTTGATCGCCAGCGTGCGTCGCTCGTGACCAATCAGATGACGGACCGGCATCGGGTCCAGCGGCTCGGTCAGGAGCACCTGCGGCAGCATGGACCAGACGGGCAGGGTCACGCCGAGCGTCTCGCGCACAAAGCCGGGTGCGTGTGTATTGGTGAGAAGCAGCGCGGCCTCGCCCACCGCGATACGCTCGCCCGCAGCCGTCACCACTGCCGTCACGCGGTCGCCCGCGCGTTCCAGGCCGACGACCGCCGTCCCCTCGCGAATCTCGGCGCCCAGGCGCGTCGCGGCTGCGGCGAGGCCGCGCGTGGTGGCCGTGTGGTCCGCGATGCCGTCGTTGGGGCAGTAGAGCGCGCCGCTCACCGCGTCAGATACATCAGGCTCCAACGCGCGCAGGGCGTCGCGTTCGAGGACATCTGTCGCGATACCGTGCTGATTTTGCGCCCAGGCACGGGCGGGAGCGCTCGCCCAGCCGCCGTCGAGGCCGTCTGGCTCACGCTCGAAAAGATGCAGCCCACCGGTCCGCTCGTAGCCGGTTGCCGCGCCGATCTCGTCGGACAACACGGGCCACAGTTCGTACGCCAGTTGCATGAGCGGCAACTCGCGTGGATCGCGGCCGCATGCGCGCACACCACGCTTGCCAGGCCCGCCCGAGGCGCCCGACGCCACGCTTCGCGCTTCG
>JAICKD010000677.1 GCA_025928125.1 Ktedonobacterales bacterium | reverse complement strand
TGTGGCAGGTTGCCATGCTGATAGTGTTTCTCGCCCGCGACGAGCGCCACCTCCCCGTGACGCAGGTTGTCCGGCGTGAGGTTGAAGAACATCACGAAGCCATCGTGCGCGCCAGGATGTGACTCCACGTTCCAGCGGCCCATCAGGTCGAAGGCGTCTTGCAACGTCTCGTCGGCGGTAGCGTCTCGCGCCTGCAAGTAGACGACGGTGGGCGCCCCGGCGCGCTCGACAGCGGCGGCGTCCGCCTCCAATGTGGCGATCTCTGTCGGCGTGAGGAGGCCTGTGCAGTCGTAGACAAGCTGACCCACCACCGGGCCAGCGCAGCTTGCGCGAGACGCCGCTGAAGCAGTGTCGGCTCCGAGCGTTGTCAGACTAACCGCCAGCAGCAGGGCAACTGGCACAAGCGCCATGGCCCACCATCTTCGCGAGATATGCCAGTGATGTAAGCGCATCAGCCGTCTCCTCCAGGCTTAGGAAGTGCTAAGGCTTGCTCGCCGATCCTCAGGCGATTGCGCGCCTGCCTGAGACGTATACGCAGCAGCGCGCCGTTGGGTGCAACATGCCACGAAGCGCCGCAAGTTCATGGCCCACGCGGAGGAATTGTCTGGCACACAGAGCTTTATCCATGTCCGGACAGGCAGGCGTGAATAGGCAAGGTATCGAGCAATCCTGCTTCGCGGCATGATGCTGTTTAACGCGTTATTCAGGTAATCACTGAGGCGCGCCCGGGTCTGGGTCTGGGTCTGGGTCTGATGAGCCCGCGCAGGCGGGCTTTGCGGCCGTAGCGGAGCGCAGGCCCCTAGGCGCGGCTTCAGCCGCCAGCGCCTAGGGGCTTGTCTTGTCAAACACCATAATGCCGCGGCTAATCCAACCCGGCGCGAAGAGTCGTTCACCATACAAGCGTACGCATCGGCCAGGATTATCCGTGGTCTTCAGGCCACGGCGCGCTGCAATCGCCGCTCACTCATCGAGCGACGTGAAGAGGTTGTTGAGCGACTCGGCGAGGGTCGGGTGAGCGAAGATCGCGTCGCGCAGGACCATGTAGGGCAGGTGGCCCAGCATCGCGATCTCCACCATCGCCATCAGCTCGCCGCCCTCGATGCCGAGGATCGCGCAGCCCAGAATCTGCCGCGTCTCCGCATCCACTATCGCCTTCATGAAGCCGCGCGTCTCATCCACCTCATCCGCGCGCGCCACCCAGGACATCGGCATCTTCGCCACCTTGATGTTGCGTCCCTGCCGCCGCGCCTCCTCCTCGCTCAAGCCGACGCGCCCAAGCTGCGGATCGATGAAGACCGTGTAGGGGACCAGCCGGTCGGTGGTCGTAGCGCTACCGCTCTCCAGCAGATTCGTGCGGATGATGCGGAAGTCGTCGTACGAGATGTGCGTGAAGGCGGGCGGCCCCTTCACATCGCCGAGCGCGTAGATGCCCGGCGCGCTCGTCTCCAGCCGCTCGTTCACCTGGATGTAGCCGCGCTCGTTGGTGGCGACGCCCGCCGCCGCGAGATTCAGCGCCTCGGTATTGGGGACGCGGCCCGCCGCCGCCAGCACATGCGAGCCGATGAGGTCGCGCTCGCCATCCGGTGTCTTCACGTGTAGCGTCACGCTCTCGGCCTCAGATGTGGCGCTCGTCGGCGCGCTATTCAGCAGAATCTCGATGCCATCCTTCGCCAGAATCTGCGCCACGGCCTCGGCGACATCGCTATCCTCGCGTCCGAGCAACTGCCTGCCGCGCTGGATGATCGTCACCTGGCTGCCGAAGCGGCGGAACATCTGCGCGAATTCCAACCCGACGTAGCCGCCGCCGATGACCAGCAGATGCGACGGCGCGGCGTCTAGCTCCATGATCGAGCTGGAGTTGAGGGCGCGCGCCGGATCGAGCCCCGGCACATTCGGGTCGGCTGGCCGCTCTCCCGTATTGATAAAGATGGTTTCTGCCGTCAGCTCGCGTTTCTCGCCGGAGGGCAGCATGATTTGCACGGTCTTTGGCCCGGTGAAGCGCGCCTCGCCGTAGATCAGGTCGAGGTTCGGCTTATCCTCAAGGCGGCGCTCGCTGCTCCCGCGAAAGCTGTCGACGATCTCGCGCTTGCGCTGGCGCACCCGCCGCATATCCACCGTCACCTCGCCAACATCGACGCCATAGTCGGCGCCGCGCCGGGCGAGATAGGCGACGCGGGCGCTGGCGACCATCGTCTTGGTCGGAGTGCAGCCCTCATTGATGCAGGTACCGCCGACATGCACGCGCTCAACGATGGCGGTCTTGCGGCCAGCCTGCGCCAGCGCTGTGGCGAGCGGGCTGCCCGCCTGTCCCGAGCCGAGAATCAGGCAATCATACTGTTCCGTCGCCACAATGTTCGTCCTTTCAGTGGAGACTATCGCGCCTGTTCCGCCTGCCAGCGTTCCACTAGCTGCGCGGTCTGCGCGATGTGTTCGTCGTAGTGGTCGGTCAGCCAGCCGAAGATGTCGACGACCGAGGTGGGATAGGGGTTGGTCCCAGGCGAATAGACGACACTGGATTGGCGCGTCACCCTCGCGTCGTCCAGGTCGGCAAAGCGCTCCGTCACCCGGCGGTGGGTGGCGTTCAGATCGTCGA
>JAICKD010000451.1 GCA_025928125.1 Ktedonobacterales bacterium | reverse complement strand
GCCAGCGATGATCGTCTGGCCGGAGTCCTGGTCGGTATGGACGCGGAAGGTCGGATCCTCTTCAGCCAGGCGCTGCAACGCGACGCCCATCTTATCCTGGTCGGCCTTCGTCTTCGGCTCGATGGCGATCTCGATGACCGGCGTCGGGAAGACGATGTTCTCCAGCAGGATCGGATTTTCCTGCGCGCAGAGCGTGTCACCCGTGAAGGTGTTCTTCAGGCCGACCGCAGCGCAGATGTCGCCCGCATAGACCTTTTCGATGTCTTCACGGTGGTTCGCGTGCATCTGCAAGAGCCGCCCAACCCGCTCTTTCTGCCCCTTGGTCGCGTTGTAGGCGTAGGAGCCAGCCGAGAGCGTACCCGAATAGACACGGAAATAGGTCAGCCGCCCGACGAATGGGTCGGCGACAACCTTGTGAACCAGCGCCGCGAACTCGCCGGTATCTGAGACGACCAGTTGCGTCTCCTCGCCCGTCTTGACCGAGGTCGCCACTGGCGCGGGGATATCGAGCGGCGACGGCAGGAAAAGCACGACCGCGTCGAGCATCGCCTGGACGCCCTTGTTCTTGAGCGCGGTCCCGCAGAGGACGGGGATGAGTTTCCCGTCGATGGTCGCGCGACGCAGGGCGGCGCGCAGCTCGTCCTCGCTGATTTCCTCGCCCTCAAGGTACTTGAGCGTCAACGCTTCGTCGGTCTCGGCCACCAGTTCGATCATCGCCTCACGATGCTTGCGCGCCTCATCCGCCAGCGCCGCCGGAATCGCGCTCGCCTCGGACTTGGTACCCAGGTCATCGGTGAAGATGACGCCCTGGTTGGCGATCAGATCGATATGTCCCTTGTACTCGCTCTCGCGGCCAATGGGAATCTGGATCGGCACGGGTTTCGCATTCAGGCGGTCGGTAATCATGCCGACGGTCCGCCAGAAGTCGGCGCCGATGCGGTCCATCTTGTTGACGAAGCAGATGCGCGGCACATGATACTTATCGGCCTGGCGCCACACCGTTTCCGATTGTGGCTCCACGCCCGCGACCGCGTCGAAGACGACCACGCCACCATCCAGCACGCGCAGCGACCGCTCGACCTCAGCGGTGAAGTCAACGTGTCCTGGGGTGTCGATGATGTTGATGCGATGCCCCAGCCAGAAGCATGTCGTCGCGGCGGATGTGATCGTAATGCCGCGCTCCTGCTCCTGGGGCATCCAGTCCATCGTCGCGGCGCCCTCGTGGACTTCGCCGATCCGGTGGATCTTCTTGGTATAGAAGAGGATGCGTTCTGTTGTCGTCGTCTTCCCTGCGTCGATATGCGCGATAATACCAATATTGCGCGTTTTTTCGAGGGGATACTCTCTAGCCATGGTTCCTCGCGACCGCTTCTCTAGAAGCGGTAGCTGGCGAATGCTTTATTGGAATCCGCCATCTTATGGGTTTCATCTCGTTTGCGAATAGTCGCGCCCTGCCCGGCAGCCGCATCCATCAACTCAGCGGCCAGCTTCTCGGCCATCGAATGGCCACCAGCCCGGTTGCGCGCCGAATTGATCAGCCAGCGCATGGCCAGCGCCGTCTTGCGCTCACCACGGATCTCCACCGGCACCTGATACGTCGCGCCGCCGACCCGCCGGGGCTTGACCTCGATCACGGGCGTCGCCGCTCGAAGCGCCTGCTCGAAGACCTCGACGGGATTGCGCTTGCTGCGCTCTTCGATGATGTCGAGCGCCTCATAGATAATGTGCTCGGCGATGCTGCGCTTGCCATCCCACATCATGCGGCCAATCAGGCGCGTAATGTTGCGATTGTTGTACTTTGGGTCCGGCAGCACGACCCGATGCTGAACCTTCGTTCGACGCGGCATGTGCTTGATTCCTCCTACCAAAAACGCCAGACAAGGCGAAGGGCGCCCGAGACATAACGCCTCGGCGCCCCACCCGTCAGACGTCTTTCCGCTGCCTGCCACATCCACTCCCGAGAGAGGTTTTAGGGTGGCTGGTGTGTGGCGGGAACTGTGCTCACCACACGCGGAGAACATCCAACATCGCTGGCGCGGCCTGCGCGACCAGCCGTGGTATTTGCCGACCTGATGATCCTAAACCGCGCATGACGCGAACAGAATCATTGGTTTCGGGGCAGCGACAAAATATGCTTGATAACCGAATACGCGATGCGCTGCTACTTGCCCTTCGGGCGTTTCGCACCGTATTTCGAGCGCCCCTGACGCCGCTTCTCGACGCCCTGGCTATCCAGCGTGCCACGCACGATATGATAGCGGACACTCGGCAGGTCCTTCACGCGACCGCCACGAATCAGCACCACTGAGTGCTCCTGCAGGTTGTGGCCCTCGCCTGGAATGTAGGCGGTGACCTCATACCCGTTGGTCAGGCGGACGCGGGCAATCTTGCGCAGGGCCGAGTTCGGCTTCTTCGGCGTCATCGTACGCACCTGCGAGCAGACGCCACGCTTCTGTGGCGCGCCACGCATCCGCTGCGTGCGATTCTTGAGCGCGTTGAAGGAGAACTGCAGCGCGGGCGCCTTGCTCTTACGAACCTTCTTGCTTCGGCCCTTGCGCACCAACTGATTGATCGTCGGCAAGGGATACTCCTTAACTTCAGCTTCTGGTTGGCCAGATAGACTTCTCATCACGCCATGCATGGCGCCATGCCAAGCATACCTGGCGCACAATACGAAATATTATCACTCCTCAGGCGGGCTGTCAACTAGGCCTAGCTCTCCGCCCAGGTCACCCATGAACGAGCCATCCCCGTCCTCAGGCGTCTGGCCGTCATCCAGGTCCAGGTCACCGCCCATGCCCAGCGCGCCAATCCCAGAGGTGGACATCGCCGCCGCCAGCCGGTCGGCGCGCTGCTTGTCGCGGAGCTGCTTGCGCTGTTCGAGGCCCGTGCCAGCCGGAATCAGCTTGCCGATGATGACGTTTTCCTTCAGGCCGCGCAGGTGATCGGTCGCGCCAGTGATGGCCGCCTCCGTCAGCACGCGCGTTGTCTCCTGGAAGGAAGCCGCCGCCAGGAAGCTCTCCGTGTTGAGCGAGGCCTTCGTCACGCCCAGCAGGACCGTCTGCGCTGTGGCAGGCTCGCCGCCCTCCGCCAGCACGCGGGCGTTCGTCTCCTCATAGATGAAACGATCCACCAGGTCGTTTGGCAGCAGGTCGGTGTCACCGGGATCGTCGATGCGCACGCGCCGCAGCATCTGGCGCACGATGATCTCGATATGCTTGTCGTTGATATAGACGCCGGTCGAGCGATAGACCTTCTGCACCTCTTTGACGAGATACAGATGCACCGCCTCGCGCCCCTGAATCCGCAGCACATCCTGCGGATCGATCAGGCCGTTGGTCAGTTGCTGGCCAGCCCGCACTTCCTCGCCCTCTTTGACCTGGATAATGGTCGCCGCTGGCACTGCGTACTCGCGCTCGTCACGCGCCTCGAAGCGCACCACGATCTTGTTCTTCTCGAGCGAGGCAATGCCGCTCGTGCGCGCCAACACCTGCTCCGCCGCATGCGACTTCTTGGCAGGAGTCTGCGCCAGTGGCTGGCCCTCCTTCACCTCATCGCCATCGCTGATGAGCGCCTCGCTCCCCTTCGAGAGAGCGTACTCATCCGTGATCACATCGGCATTGACGATGCGCAGCTTGCGCGCGCCGCTATCTTCGGTGTGAATCTCGGCCACACCATCGATCTCGCTGACGATGGCCTTTTCCTTCGGCACGCGCGACTCGAAGAGTTCCTCGACGCGCGGCAGACCCTGGGTGATGTCGTCGGTTGCGCCCGCGATACCGCCCGTGTGGAAGGTACGCATCGTCAACTGCGTACCCGGCTCACCGAT
>JAICKD010000481.1 GCA_025928125.1 Ktedonobacterales bacterium | reverse complement strand
TGCCCCCTCTGCCGATCCGGCGTCCCTCTCGTCAAGCCCGGCACTACCATCCTCCCCGGCAGCCAGCCTTCGTGAGGACGTCATCTTGCCATCTGCTGTACACTTCCTCCGTATCTCAGGGGAACCTATCAGCAACAAGACAAGGAGGGACGAGATCGATGCAAGACTCGCACAGGAACTCCACGACGCGTTAGGGCACCTGTCCGTATCTCAACAACGCCAGGTACTCAACTACGCACGCCAACTAGCCCACGGCACACCGGTCGGTGTGCCTGGATGGGTGCTACCCCAACTCGACAGCCCCATCCCGCCCGACGACCTCAAACTGATGGCCGAGGCGATCGAGGAAGCGTTCGGCTACAAAGACGAAGACGAGCAACGAAACTAAACCGAAGCCTCGGCGGAAACCGCATGCGTTGTCACGCCTCCGCGCAGTCCGCGCAGGCGGACTTGGTGGCCGCAGGCCCTTCAGGCGCGGTTTTAACCGCCCGCGCCCCGACGTGCGGTGTCCTCGGTAATTTGTAAAACTGCTTCATGCCGCGGCTAAGAACGGGTTGTGAGAGGAACTCTTAGGAACATCTACCCTTCCTTCTTTGCATTTCCGGCGCCGTCTGGTAGGATAGTGCAATGGGGTGAAGCATGCTGGCGGCTCAGGGTACACCCGGTGGCGCCGCCTATCGGTACCAGCGCGAATCAGGCTGGCCGGGCGCCTTCATCTCACCATCAGGAGGCGCTTAAGGAATTATGACGAAACAACGATCACGTCTTGTGGCGCTGCTGGGGTGCCTTGTCGTCCTTGGCGTCATCATTCTCAGCGGCTGTAGCGGCACCGTAGGCTCCACGAACCTGTCGCAGGTCAAGCCGGTCGCGACGGTTCCCTATCTGCCGCCGACGGTTGTACCCAATATGCCGACTTCCACCGCCACGGCGACGCCGAAACCACATACGGCGAAGACGCCAGTTCCATCTGGCCCGCCAGCGCCGATCCCGACCGCGGGGTCACTGCCACCCGGCCCGATGCCCGCTGGTACGGTACCGAACATCGGCGGCCAGCTCATCCTGGTCAGCCTCTCGCAGCAATGGCTCTTCGCCTTTCAGAACCACACGCTGGTCTTCCGCACGCCGGTGACGACGGGCATGCCGCAGTTGCCAACGCCGACCGGCACCTATCATATCCAGTGGCACGAGCGCAATGTGACGTTCTATTCGCCGTGGCCGCAGGGTTCGCCCTACTACTACTCGCCGGAGCATATCAACTACGCGATGTACTTCCGCGACAACGGGTACTATATTCACGATGCGCCCTGGCGCAAGACATTTGGCTATGGCACGAATTATCCGCATACCGAGCCTGATGGGTCAACCGCGACGGGCAGCCACGGCTGTGTGAACGTGGCAACCGGACCAATGTCCTGGCTCTATAGCTGGGCGCACGATGGCGCGACGGTCGTCATCTATGGCCATGCCGCCACCGGACCCGCGCCGACACCTACGCCAACGAAGACGCCCGCGCCCGCTCCGACGGCAACGGATACGCCTGTGCCTCCGCCCGCGCCAACGGACACGCCAACGCCGTAGAATCCAGAGACCTCACCCCCGGCCCCTCTCCTACGAGGAGAGGGGAGTATGCGTGTCGCCAACTGGCAGGATGGTAGCCCATGCCCTCTCCCTGCAAGGGGGAGGGTGGCCGAAGGCCGGGAGGGGGCCTTCGCCAGCCAGAGACCTCACCCCCCAGCCCCTCTCCTGTGGGAGAGGGGAGTCAGGAATGCGGAGATTGCCGTGCGGGTGGCTCCGATCACAACACTTCACTGCTCACCCACTTAGTTGAGGCTGGCGCGCACCTCGCGTAGCTCAGCCATACGCCGACGTAGCCGACCGACCTCGGGTGCGGCGGGGGCGCGTTCGGCGTAGGTGGCGATATCGGCGGCGGCAAGGAGCGGCTCGCCTAGCGCCAGCCGCAGCAGCCCGCGATCTCGTAGCTCTTCGGGCATATCAGGCCGCAGCAGTACCAGTCGATCCACCACTTCGAGCGCGAGCCGACTCTCGCCACGGTGCAGATAGATCACCTTGAGGTTGTTCAGCATGCGCGTGAGGATAGCGCGCGCGCCTAGGGGAGCGCTCCAGCGTGGATCGAAGTAGGGGAGCGCGCCGGTCGCGCCCATCAGCTCGGTGATGAAGGCGCGGCATTCGCTGGCGTCGAGAATCTTGCCGCCATGGAAGGCGTCCAGGTAGAGGTCGCCACCCTCTTCGCGTGGCAGCGGCCACTTGACCATGAAGTGTGACGGCAGGCCAACGCCCCGCAGCGGAATGCCAAGGCGGCGCGCGACCTCCAGATAGATGACCGAGAGCGTGATCGGCAGGCCAACGCCACGGTCGAGCGTTTCGTGCAGATAGGTATTGCGCGGATCGTAATAGTCTTCGGTGTTGCCGGAAAGCCCCTCGTGGTCCGCCAGCGTCTCGCGCAACGTCTCCAACACGCGCGTCGCCACGGTTCGCTCACGTAGCGCCCGGCTGGAACGCCGCAGCCTTCGCGCGTTTGTGCCGAGCGCCTCGCGTACGACCGTCGCCAGCGCGCCCAGACGCCGCTGGTAGTGGGCGGCGTTCAGGTCAGCATAGGCGATGTCAGCCATCATCAGCGCGCCCTGCGCCAGATCGAGCTGGGCGTCGGGACGGGCCGCGAATGTGGCGAAGCGCAGCAACGGCGCGAACGGTGTGGTATCCATGTGATAGCTCATCTCGTTGCGAAAACGGCTGGATATTTCGCTCTTCCTGTATGGTATACGCTGATACCCGTGGGCGGGTATGAAGTACGTTACAGATGCCGCGCCCGGCTCACAACCAATGCCGCCGTATTATCGATGAGTGAGTTGCACGAGCGAGATGACGGCGAAGATGATGGCGAAAACGCCGCCCAGCGCCAGCAGCGCGAGATAGATCCCACGGGTGCGCGCCATGTAGCGCCGAAAGTAGGCGTCGGACGCCGTGGCAGGCTCCCGCAGGCGCTGGCGTTCGGTGGTAGTCAGCTCCGTCATCTCGGCCAGCCGCGTCGAGAGCGCCTGCTGTTCCAGCGCGAAATGGTCGTCGCGGGCGCGCAGCAGAAACGCGATGACGAACGCGATATAGCCGCTATACAGGATGGCCGCCAGCAGCGCCAGCAGCGGCGAGATGGCAGGCTGGATCAGGCCAGCGATGACCACCGCCGCCAGCACCCCGACCGTCCGGTAGACGTTATCCACCACATCACTGGTGAGATCGCTGACCGCTTTGCGCACCGTCTCGGCGTAGTCCGCCACGGCATTCTGCGCGGTCTGGCGCGCGGCGAAGTAGCGGTCGGTCTGGCCGCGCACGAAGAGCGTGAAGTTGGCTTTGGCCGCCTCCAGCGCATCCACCGCCGCCCGCGCCACCTCGGCCAGCGAGATTGCGTGTCCCGGCGGCAGCTCGCGCGCCAGACACTCTCGCGCGATGACGAGTATGTCGATTGTGCCGCGTCGCGTGGCCCAATCCGCCAGTCGTGCCAGCGCCTCTCCATCAGGGCATGGTGTAGCGTCATCACTCGTAGCGGGAAGCGTACAGGTCGCGGGGCGCACCCCGGCGAACCGCAGCGCCAACCCATCGGTCAATCGCCCCTGCACCAC
>JAICKD010000701.1 GCA_025928125.1 Ktedonobacterales bacterium | reverse complement strand
TTCTTCCTCACCGGCAACATGGTGGAATATGCGCCGACTGGGCTGCTATTTTCACGTCCACAGAAACGGCAGACCGAAGATTTCATCACTGGTCGCTTTGGGTGATGCGATTACGACGTGCGGATGACGGAGCCAACGGTACGAAAGGGATAGCCAGAGTACTATGCCAAGAGACAATTTCCATCAGGAACTGCGCGAAATCGAAGAATCTGTGATTACAATGGCAACGTTGGTGGAGAGCGCAATTGCGCGCGCGATGCAGGCGCTAACGCAACGCGACGCCGACCTGGCTGGAATCGTCATTGCCAGCGACGGCGAGGTCAACGAGATGCAGCGCGGCATCCGCATCCGTGGCGCCAACGTGATCGCTCTTCAGGCGCCCGTAGCGCGCGATCTGCGCGAGCTGATTACCGTTCAACTGGTCATCAACGAACTCGAACGTATGGGAGATCATGCCGTGGGCATCGCGAAGCAGGCGTTGCGGGTGCGTGACTACGAACCGTCGCCCATCGCGTATGAGCTCAGCGAGCTGGCCAAACTCGTCCGCCAGCAGGTGCGCGCCTGCATCGAGGCGTTTGTCGATGTCAATGTGCAGCAGGCGCGCGAGATTTGCGTGAAGGACGATGAGATAGACCGGCAATACCGGCTGATCTTCAACGAGGTGCTGAACCTGATGACCCGCGATTCGGCATCTGTGCCTTTGGCCACCAGTCTGCTGTTCATTGCGCACGATCTAGAGCGCATCGGCGACCGCGTGACCAATATCTGCGAAGACGTTATCTACATGGTGTCGGGGCTTATCGAGGAACTCAACTAACAAGTCCAGACGAGATCAAGGGGACACCACCGTGAGCCAACGCACGCTGCTTGTGGTAGAGGATGATGCCGCACTGCGGGAGACGATTGTCTACAACCTCCGTCGCGAGGGCTATCTGGTGCTCTCGGCGCCGGATGGTGTGACCGCGCTCGAAGTGGCCCGCCAGCAGCCGCCCGCGTTGGTCTTGCTGGACCTGATGCTGCCGCGTCTCGATGGGCTGGATGTCTGCCGCCAGCTGCGCGGCCGCCCAGAGACGGCGAGCGTGCCGATTCTGATGCTGACGGCGCGCGGCGAGGAGAGCGATATCGTGGTCGGGCTGGAGATGGGCGCAGACGACTACGTGACCAAGCCATTTAGCTGGAACGAGCTACGGGCGCGCGTGCGGGCGCTGCTGCGGCGCGGCGAACTGCCCCTCAGCGGGCAACACGACGACCCCGAGCCAGGCCAGCCCGGCTCGCATATCATGACGGCGGGCGACATCAGCATCGACGAGGATCGCCGCGAGGTCTTTCGGAATGACCAGCCCATCGAGCTACCAGCCCGCCTCTTCGACTTGCTCACCTACATGGTGCGCAATCGCGGCACGGTGTTGACGCGCGACCGGCTGCTGGAGCATGTCTGGGGCTACGAATACGATGGCGACAACCGGACGGTGGATGTCTATGTGCGCTGGCTGCGCGAGAAGCTGGAGGTTGACCCCGCCAATCCCCAGCTTATCCTGACCGTGCGCGGCGTTGGCTACCGCTTCAAGGGATGACTGAATAGCACTACTCAATCGTCGTCGAGCAGCGCCTGGGTGTGCTTCTCGCCGTTATAGGTCATCCGCACCAGCCGCTCATCGGAAATGGTTTCTAGATGCACTGGGCGTCCCCAGATGCGGTAGACATACTCCAGCGTCTTCTCGGCGTAGGGAATATCCAGTTCGCGACTGCCTTCGACTTGATGCCGCAGCAACAGTTCGGTGTTGCGGTTGAAGTCGGCGTCATTCACAGTCAGGTATGGATAGCCGAAGTTCGTCATACTACTGACGATGCCGTCGCGCACCTTCTCCCAGTTCTTCTCGACAATTACCCACTGGTCGCCCTCTTTGCGATAGAGGTAGAGGTCCAGTTCTTTCACCAACTCTTCGGTGAGGTAATTGCGGAGCAACGAGACATCGCTTTCCGTCTCGCGCACCTCGAAGATCTTGGCGCGCCCCTGCCCCGGCGCCCGGCCCAGTTTCGCCTGCTCCTCCTCGGTCGGGTTATCCCAGCGGCGCTCGATATCTTCGAGAATATGATAGCCGACATGATACGGGTTGATGCGCATGCGATTCGGCGCCAGCACGCCCGCGTGCATCTGAGCAAATGCCGCATACTCGGCGTCGGTTATGTCCAACTCGCGCATGATGTGCGCGTGCCAGTAAGACGCCCAACCTTCATTCAAGACCTTCGTCTGCATTTGTGGCACGAAGTATTGCATCTCTTCACGAACAATGAGCAGGATATCGCGCTGCCACGGCTCAAGGTCGGGCGCGTGTTCCGCCAGGAAGAGCAGGATGTCCTTTTGCGGCTCCGCGGGGAAGCGACGTGCCTTCGCGCGGAATCTCGCATCGTCCTCGCTGCGCTTGCGGGCAGCGGCGCGCTCCTCCATCGTCCACAGGTCGTCGAACTCGGTTGTACGTGG
>JAICKD010000049.1 GCA_025928125.1 Ktedonobacterales bacterium | reverse complement strand
CTCGTTCATCGATGTGGCGAAGGTGCGCCCGCTCAAGATCGCGGTGGACGCGGGCAACGGCATGGCGGGGATGATTGTGCCGAAGGTCTTCGCGCAGTTGCCCTGCGAGCTGATCCCGCTCTATTTCGAGCTGGATGGCACATTCCCCAACCATCCTGCCAGCCCTATCGAGCCGGAGAATACGGCGGTGCTGCGTGCGCTCGTGCCGGAGCAGCGCTGCGACATGGGGGTCGCCTTCGATGGCGACGCCGACCGGATGTTCCTGGTGGATGAGCAGGGGAAGCTGCTCGGCGGCGACATGATAACGGCGCTGGTGGCGCAGAGCCTGCTGCGCAAGCATCCAGGCGCGACGATTCTCTACAACCTGATTAGCTCGCGATCCGTACCAGAATTGATCGAGCGCGACGGTGGCCGTGCGGTGCGCACGCGGGTCGGGCATTCGTTCATCAAGGCGCAGATGCGCCAGGAGAACGCGATCTTTGGCGGCGAGCATTCCGGCCACTTCTATTTCCGCGATAACTGGTACGCCGACTCCGGCCTGATCGCGTTTCTGGTGGTGCTGGAGCTGATCAGCGAGAGCGGCAAGACAGTCTCGGAACTGGTGCGCGCGGTAGACCATCGCTTTCGGAGCGGCGAGATCAACACGGAGGTCGCGGACCAGCAGGGGCGCATGCGGGCCATCGAGGCCCACTACGCCGCCGAGGGCGGGCAGGTGGACTTCCTGGACGGAATCACGGTCTCGTTCCCGACGTGGTGGTTCAACGTGCGCCCGTCGAATACCGAGCCGCTGCTGCGCCTGAATCTGGAGGCGGAAACCGCTGATGAGATGGCGAAACGGCGCGATGAAGTGTTACATTTGATTCGACAGTGACTCGTGCCATCTGGCACATGACATGCGGCGCATCGTGAGGAAGTTGTCAGGCAACGTTCCCTCCTGAAGGAGGTTTGGCGGTGGGCGTATTCTCCCGATTCACAAACTACATCAAGACGGTGATGAGCTCGTTCCTGGATCGCGCGGAAGATCCAGGCCAGACGCTCGACTATTCCTACGAGAAGCAGCTCGAGCAGCTCCAGAATCTGCGTCGGAGTATCGCGGACGTGGTGACGAACGAGAAGCGGCTCGAATTGCAGCAGGCGCAGTTGACCCAGCAGATCGATAAGCTGGATGGTCAGGCACGTCAGGCGCTCTCATTGGGCAAAGAAGATCTGGCGCGCCAGGCGTTGGAGCGCAAGCAAGGCTTGCAGGTGCAGATTAGCCAGTTTGGCACGCAGATCGAGCAACTTCATGCGCAACGGGCGAAGTTCGTCGAGATGGAGCAGCGCCTCAATACGCGCATAGAGGCTTTCCGCACGCAGAAGGAGATGGTGAAGGCGCAGTACGGCGCGGCACAGGCGCAGGTGAAGATTCAGGAGGCGGCGACGGGCATCTCCGAGGAGATGTCGGACGTGAACCTGGCGGTGCAGCGCGCGCAGGACAAGGTGTTGCAGATGCAGGCGCGCGCCAATGCGCTGGATGAGCTGACCGAGTCGGGTACGCTGGCGGAGATTGGCCCCGGCGCGGCTGATCCGCTGGACCGCCAGTTGCAGCAACTATCGAGTCAGTCTGAGGTTGATCGCCAGCTTGCCGAGTTGAAGGCGCAGATGCAGCTGCCAGCGGGCCAACAGGAGCAGCAGGATCAGGCCCAGCTTCCACCGCCGCCGATGCAGACTAACGATTAAGGAGGCCATCCCGTGATCGCACGCATCATGACGGAGAACCAGTATCGCCTCACCGATGAGGACGCCGCTGCGCTGGACCAAATGGACGATCCGCTGCACGCGGCCATCGAGAGCGGCGATGAGCAGGCCTTCGCGGCGGAACTGGAGAAGGTGGTCGCCTTCGTGCGCGAGAAGGGTACGGTGATTCCGGTGGAGGAGGTCATTCCTTCGGACGTGATTATCCCCGCGCCGGATATGACGGTTGCCGAGGCGCGGCAATACCTGCAGAAGGGCGATGAAGCGGTCGCCGCCGAATCCGCCTTGGGCGACTCCGGCGAGTAGTCCGCACGACGGCAATGTATCCCCTCACCGATGGCGGTGGGGGGATTTTTCATATCCAGGAGTAGGCGTGTATGGCTGAGAGTCGTATGGTAGACAATGCCATTGCAAGGTGATGTGGGGGATTGGAGCGATCTATGATTGACCGTTTGCATCGCGCGCTTGAACATATAGATGAACTGCCGCCTGAGCTTCAGGAGCAGTTGGCTGAGATTATCGAACAGCACACGGAACCAATTGATTTTCCGGCATCTGCTCTAGCAGGCGCGTGGAGCGACCTGCCAGACACCTTTGATGAGATGCTCGACGCGCTGAACGAAATTCGCCATGCCAACCCGCCGACACCACCTGTAGATGAACAGTTGGGCTGGCAATGACAATCCATGGCACCGCGGGCTGCGGCTCTGTGACATCGCTAATTACCCCCAGATGGAGGGCAGATGGTGGCTACCAAGGCCGACGGCCAGTTCGCCGCCGTGGTGGAAATCGTGGCGGAGCACATGCATGATGATCCACTGGCGCGTGCTTGGGCCAAAGATTTCGCGCTCCCTCTCGGTCAGGGCGTCGGGTTGCTTGAAGACGTAGTCGAGGTCGGCGGTGGTCCAGCGGGCAAGGGTCTTCTCGATCATGCCCCACGTGGCTTCCAGTCCGGCGACCAGCTCGTCGGCTGAATGTACCGCCTTGCCTTCCTCTTCTTCCTCCCAGTGCATGTAGGCGGCTACCTCGGAATTCCCCTCGCCCATCCACAGATCGAACCACCAGATCCGGTCGTTGAGGATGTGCTGAACGAGCATCCCAATCGGCCAGTGTGTGGAGGCGACCGGCAGGGCTAACTGCTCGGATGTCAGTGGCGCGACGACGTTGACCAGATCGCGCTGAAACGTATCCCAGCCTTTATAGACCGCAGTGAGTGATAGTGGCTGCTGCTCTGTCACGAGTATGATCCTCTCTTGCTGCGTGTACGGCGCTACCAGAGGTGTTAGCTTGCCTATTATGGCATGGTAGGAAAGGCCAAGGCTTCTTCTATCTTGCTGTTTCTCTACCCACGGCTCAGCTTGCCTGGGAATGTTGTATCTATGGCAACCGCCCTCTCTCCTTAACAAGGAGGGGAGCCAGAGACGGTAGCCCCACGGTGTTGTCGTCCAACGTTCCTCCCCTATGGGGAGAGAGGAGCCAGAGGCGCATGTCCGCCGATGAACGGCCCTGAATGTTTGGTGATCACTCCCTATTCCACTGCGCTACCGATGAGTTTGCCTCGCCAGGTTCAGGCGAATTTCGAGTAGAGCGAACCGCACAAACACCTATGGCGATGTGCCAGTTTCTGCTATGGTTGCGCCTTCGCGACGGTGGCATAGTACCCGCTGACGATGAAGTCTACCAAACGAGCGATGATCGCGATAGCTTCTCTCACAGGAGAAAGTCACCATGCAGACCAGAGACACATCCACCAGCGCCACGATTGGCGCACCGCCGCCTGAAGAGATAGCGGAGCTTGCGAAGCGTTTGCAAGGGCAGATCGTGCTGCCCAGCGACGCGAATTTCGAGGAGGCCCGGCGCGTCCATTGGCTATCCAGCGCGATGCCCGCTATGGTCGTTCGGGCCGCTTCGACAGTCGATGTGGCGGCCACCATCGCATTCGCCCGCAAACATTCACTGGAACTGGCAGTGCGCAGTGGCGGTCACAGCCTGGCGCGCTATGGCCTCGTCGAGGGCGGAGTCATCCTCGATCTCTCGCTGATGAAGACCTTTGAAATCGATCCTGAGACGCGAATCGCGCGATTGGGCGCGGGACTCACCTGGGGCGAGGTCGCGGCGGCGCTGCATCCGCATGGCCTGGGACTCTCGTCCGGCGATAACGCAACCGTCGGCATAGGCGGCCTGGCGCTTGGCGGCGGCATCGGCTGGTTCGCGCGCAAATACGGCCTGACGATTGACCACGTGCGTTCCATCGAAGTCGTCACAGCCGACGGCCAGACCGTGACTGCCAGCGCGACCGAGCACCCCGACCTGTTCTGGGCGATGCGTGGCGGCGGCGGCAACTTCGGCGTGGCAACAATGTTTGAGGTCGAGACACATCCTGCCGGCATGGTGTATGGCGGCGCGATCTTCTACGATGCTAGCGAGGCGGCAACCGTCTTGCCCGCCTACGTGCGTTATGCCGCCTCCGCGCCGGATGAACTGACCACGATGGCGCTGGTGATGGCCGCCCCGCCCGCGCCGTTCATCCCGCCCGATCTCCAGGGCAAGCCAGTGGTGGGAATCGCACTGGTCTATAGCGGCGACTTCGAGGAAGGCAATCGCGTGGTGGATCCGCTGCGCAAGCTCGGTACGCCGCTCGTCGATATTGTCGGCCCGATGCCTTATCCGGCGATCTTCCAGTTCACGGATGATGCGTCAGTGTATGGCATCCAGCAATATACGCGCTCGGTGATGGTTGACGCGGTGGATGAGACGCTGCTCAGCGCGCTGCTTGCCAGCGGCGCGACTGATGTGCCATCGGAGCACGCGCTGTTCCAGGTGCGCATCCTCGGTGGCGCGATGCAACGCGGGGACGCCAGTAGCGCTGCCTTTGCCCAGCGTGATAGGGGCGCATTGCTGCTGGCTGTGGTCTATGGCTACGACGAGGCGGATACCGCGCGCCATGTGACGTGGTCGGAACGCCTGTACGAAGCCATGCGGCCCTTTGGAACGGGCGCCTATCTCGGCTTCATGATGGGGGATGGGCAGGAGCGCATCGGCGAGGTCTATCCGCCCGCGACGATGGAGCGGCTGCGCCAGGTCAAGCGGCGCTACGACCCAACCAATGTCTTCCACCACAACCTGAACGTCGAGCCAGCGGTGGAGTAGCTGACCGCATTATCCCCGGACCTCACCCCCAGCCCCTCTCCCACGGGGAGAGGGGAGGACGCGCGCGTCGCCATCCGCCGCACTGGTCGCCTAGGCCCTCTCCCTGCAAGGGGGAGGGTGACCGAAGGCCGGGAGGGGGCTGCTCACACCGGCTGCAGCGGCTGATGGGGTGGGGGCGGCAGTTCGACGGTAATCGTGTCATCGGGGCGCACCACACCGCCTGTGATGACCACCGCCATCACGCCTGCCTTGCGAATCAGGTTGCCCTCGGCGTCACGATCCAGCACGGCGGCCATTAGCCCACGCTGGATGCTATCCAGTTGCGAGCAGGGGTTGCGCAGGCCGGTGATTTCGATGATTGCTTCATCGCCCAGCCGCAGCCGCGTGCCGGTGGGCAGATCGAGCAGCGCGACACCACGGGTGATGATATTCTCGCCCATCTGTCCGGCGGCGACCACGAAGCCCGCCGCGCGCAGCTCGTCGTGTAGCTCGCTGTGGATCAGGTGGACCTGGCGCAGATTGGGCTGAAACGGGTTCTTTAGCACCCGCGAGCGATGCTTCACCGTCGTGCCAGCGTGGGCGTCACCCTCGACGCCCAGCCCTTCGAGCAGCCGAATCGCCGCGAGGTTCGGTTTCGCCAGCGTGTGCGTCGCGCTGCTGCTCACCGCCTCGACGCGCCCGGTTGTCCGTTGCCGCTGCTCCATGCTAGGCTTTCTTGGCCCGGAGCGTCTGGCGCGCAATCTCAGCGAAATCGGGTCTGAGGCTCGCGCCGCCCACCAGCGACCCGTCGATATCGGGGATGGCGGCGAACGTGGCCGCGTTGGCTGTCGTCACGCTGCCGCCATACTGGACGCGAATCACCGACGCCTCAACCGCGCCATACATCTCCACCAGCAGCGCGCGGATCAGCCCCGCCACATCAGCGGCGTCCTTGGGCGTCGCGGCGCGGCCCGTGCCGATGGCCCAGACTGGCTCATAGGCGACGACCAACTCATCCAGGCGATTCGAGGGCAGACCCTTCAGGCTGCCGTAGACCTGCGAGGTGATGACGCGCTCCGTCCGGCCCGCATCGCGGTCTTCGAGATGCTCGCCGACGCAGACAATGGGGCGGAGATCATGCGCGAAGGCAGCCACCGCCTTGCGATTCACCATGTCATCGGTCTCGCCAAAGTGCGTGCGCCGCTCAGAGTGGCCCAGAATGACATAGTCAGCCAGGCCCTGGAGCATCGTCGGCGATATCTCGCCCGTGAACGCGCCCTTCTCTTCGTAATACATGTTTTGCGCGCCCAGCTTGACGTTCGTGCCAGAGAGCACCGCATGCACCGCGGGCAGTGATATGGCAGGCGGACAGAGTACGGACTCGACGCCACGCACCGTCACCAGATCGCTGAGTATGCTTGCGGCAAAGTCGCGCGCCTCGGTTGGGCCGAGGTTCATCTTCCAGTTGCCCGCGACAATGGGCATGCGATTGGTCACCTAGAATCCTCCTCCATCGGCAGGCGCCTCGCGTTCGCGCAGTGCCGCCACGCCGGGCAACTCGCGCCCTTCCAAAAATTCCAGCGACGCGCCGCCGCCGGTCGAGACATGGGTCACCTTCTCGGCGGCGCCCGCCGCCTCCACCGCCGCCGCCGAGTCGCCGCCGCCCACGATGGTCGTCGCGCCCGCCTCGGTGCGCTCCACCAGCAGCGCAATCAGCGCGTTGGTGCCTTGCGCGAACGTCGGGAACTCCGCGACGCCGAGCGTGCCGTTGAAGATGATCGTCTCCGCGTCGGCCAGCGCCTCGCCGAATGCCAGGATCGTCTGCGGGCCGACATCAAGAATGCGCCAGCCCTCAGGGATGGTATCGGGCGTCGTGATGGTGCGCTCGGCGTCGTTGGCGAACTTCTCACCAACCGCGACATCTACGGGTAGCACGAACGGCTTGCCAGCGGTTCGCGCCTTCGCCTGAAGGCGGCGCGCCTCTTCAAGCTTGTCATCTTCCACCAATGAATCGCCAACAAACAGCCCATTTGCCTTGAAGAAGGTGTTCGCCATGCCCCCGCCGATCAGAATTGCGTCGGCGATGTCGATCAGGCGGTCCAGCACAGCGATCTTGTCAGAGACCTTCGCGCCACCCGAGATGGCGACGAAAGGCCGCTTCGGGTCTTCCAGCGCGGAGCCGAGGAAGTTCAACTCCTTCTCCATCAGGAAGCCCGCGACGGCTGGCAGGTCGTGCGCGACGCCCTCGGTGCTGGCGTGGGCGCGGTGGGCCGTGCCAAAGGCGTCGTTGACGTAGATATCGCCGAGCGCGGCAAGCTGCTTCGCGAAGGCGGGATCGTTCGCCTCTTCCTCCGGGTGAAACCGCAGATTTTCGAGCAGCAGCGCCTGGCCGGGCTGTAACGCCTTCGCCTGTGCCGTCACTTCCGGCCCGACGCAATCGGGCGCCAGCGCCACTGGCTGGCCGAGCAGCTCGCTGAGCCGCTCCGCGACCGGCTTCAGACTGTATTTGGTGTCAACCTTCCCCTTGGGCCGCCCCAGGTGGCTCATCAGGATGACCGCGGCATCGTGATCCAGCAGATAGCGAATGGTCGGGAGCGCGGCGCGGATGCGCGTATCATCGGTGATTGCGCCACCCTCGTCGAGCGGCACATTGAAGTCAACGCGCACCAGCACATGCTTGCCCCGCACATCGATATCGCGTACGGTGGCTTTGTTCATCGCTAGAGCCTCTCACCCACGAAGTTCGTCAGGTCGGCGACGCGGCTGGAGTAGCCCCACTCGTTGTCGTACCAGGCGATGACCTTGACCATGTTGTCTCCCAGCACCATCGTCGAGAGACCGTCGATGATCGAGGAGTGCGCATCGCCACGGAAATCGCTGGAAACCAGCGGCTCGTCGGTATAGTCGAGAATGCCGTTCATCTTGCCAGCGGCTGCCTGCTTGAAGGCGTCGTTGACGGCATCGACGGTGGCGGGCTTGTTGATCAGCGCCACAAAGTCCACGACCGAGACGGTGGCCGTTGGCACGCGCAGCGAGAAGCCGTCGAACTTGCCCTTGAGTTCGGGCATGACGAGCGCTAGCGCGCGGGCGGCTCCGGTGCTGGTGGGGATGATGTTCTGAGCGGCGGCGCGGGCGCGACGCAGGTCGCTATGGACGACGTCGAGCAGGCGCTGGTCGTTGGTGTAGGAGTGGACGGTGGTCATCATGCCGCGGTCGATGCCGTAGGCATCCTGAATAACTTTGGCGGCGGGAGCGAGGCAGTTGGTCGTGCAGGACGCATTGGAGATGATGTTTTGGGTGGCGGGATCGTACTTGTCCTCGTTGACGCCAAGCACAATGGTGATATCTTCGCCCTTGGCGGGGGCGGAGATGATGACCTTCTTCACACTGTCGTGCAGGTGGGCTTTGGCCTTGCTGGCGTCGGTGAAGAAGCCGGTGCTTTCGACGACGATCTGCGCGCCGAGGTCGCCCCAAGGGATCTGCGCCGGGTCGCGCTGCTGGAAGACTTTGATATGCTTGCCGTTGATCACGAGGTCGTTGTTATCGAGCACCTCGACCTGACCGTCGAAGCGCCCGTAGGTGGAGTCGTAGCGGAAGAGATGGGCGTTGGTCTCGGTATCGGTGAGGTCGTTGATCGCGACGACCTCGATCTGCGCGGAGTAGCGCTCTAACATTGCCTTCAGGCTCTGGCGGCCAATACGTCCGAAACCATTGATGCCTACGCGAATTGCCATGGAAATCAACCTCCTGAGAGCGAAGCTGGAAACAGCCCAGGACGCGGCCCCATTGCCGCGCACCGCTCACCGGGGCTGGAAGGCTGGCGATATCTGGCGAAAGGCGTCTGCTTCGGCCCCGGCGCACCGGGGAATATTGTATCACGCGAGAGCCGTCTTCCGGCCCGCATCTCGCGCGGAGGCGTTACGCCCATGTCTCGACGGAATCGCCATCGCCGCCAGGGCCGATCAGCGTAATTTGGGGTATGCTTTGCCGCGACATTCTGGGGGGCTAGAAAGTCGATAAGAAAAATGAGCGCTAACCCGCTCTCATGTCCGCCATTATACGTGTATACGTGATGGGCGGGTTATGCGCGCCACGGTCGCTCTTCCGAGCGAGATTCTACATGGAGAAAGAATGGTCTCTCATATGGGTTGCTCATGCTGACACCCCCCGACATCGCTACCGACACGATTGTCGCCTTCCTGGGCGAACACTATGCGCTGCGCGCGCTCCTGGTGGCCTTTCTGCCGATTGGGGCGGATGCCAACGCCGCCGTCTTCCGGGTGGACACAGACGACGATACACCCTATTTCCTCAAGTTGAAGCGCGGTGAGTTCGATGAGATCGCGGTGAGCGTCCCGGCTTATCTCCGCGCGCATGGCATCCCGCGCGTGATGGCGCCGCTGGCGACGACGACGGGCCAGCTATGGGCGAGCGGGCATGGCTTCACCTGGATACTTTACCCCTACTTCGAGGGCGACAATGGCTTTAGACAGCCGCTCTCGGACGCGCACTGGGTCGCTCTTGGCCGGAGTATGCGCGCCGTCCATGCCAGCCGCCTGCCTCAAGAGCTTGCCAGCCGCGTGCCACGCGAAGACTATTCGCCGCGATGGCGCGATATCGTGATGCACTATGATCGGCAGGTCGAGACGCGGGTCTATGATGACGCTGATGACCCGTTTGCCCGGAGGCTGGCGGCGTTCTGGCGCACGCGGCGGGACGAGATTCACGCGATGGTGGAGCGGGCCGAGCGGCTTGGCCAGCTACTTCGGCAACGAACGGGCGCGGCGGATGCGTTCGTCCTGTGCCACACGGACCTGCACGCCGGGAACGTCCTGCTGAACGCGCGTGACGAACTCGAGCTGGCTATCGTGGACTGGGACGCCCCGATCTTCGCGCTCAAAGAGCGAGACTTGATGTTCCCCGGCGGCGGCATTGGCGCTATCTGGGATACCGCCCGCGAGGAGGCGCTGTTCTATCAGGGCTACGGCGCGACTGACATCGATCTGGTGGCGCTCAGCTACTATCGCTACGAGCGCATCGTGGAGGATTTGGCGGCGTACGGCGAGCAGATTTTCGAGGAGCAGGGCAGCGCGGAAGACCGGGAGCATGGACTTGAAGGGACGATAGGGCAGTTCGATCCCGGCCGCGTCGTCTCCATCGCCCACCAGACGTACGAGCGGGTACGTTGACTTCGCCTCGGACCTCACCCCCCATCCCCCTCTCCTGTGGGAGAGGGGGAGCCAGAGCATTTCAGTATTCCGGCGCTGCCCTCTATCGCACACAGTGGTACACTAGGATGGAAAGCACTGCGAGCGCGCCCTCTGGACTGGAAAGGAGCGCCATCGATGGCAGATATGGCAGATACGGCAGACGGCGCCGATATCGTTGCTCAGCCCGCGATTCCTGAGATTTCGCCGCGCATGATTGACGAGTTGCGCGCGATTCTGGGGGATGACGGCGTCATCATTGAAGAGGCCCAGCGCCGTACCTATGAGTCGGATGGGCTGGCGAGCTATCGCGCGGTACCTGGCGTCGTCGTGCTGCCCATCAGCACTGAACAGGTACGCGATGTCGTCCGGCTCTGCGCGCGTGAGGGCATCCCGTTCGTACCGCGCGGCTCCGGTACCGGGCTTTCCGGCGGCGCGCTGCCCACGGCGGGCTGCGTGCTGATCGCGCTCTCGCGGATGCGCCAGATTCTCGCGGTGGACCTGCCCAACCAGCGGGTGATCGTCCAGCCGGGCGTTATCAATCTCCAGGTGACGCAACGGGTCGCGCCCTCGGGCTACTACTATGCGCCCGACCCCTCCAGCCAGCAGGTCTGCTCCATCGGCGGCAACATCGCCGAAAACTCCGGCGGCGCGCACTGCCTCAAATACGGATTCACCGTCAACCACGT
>JAICKD010000430.1 GCA_025928125.1 Ktedonobacterales bacterium | reverse complement strand
GGCGTTCATTGGAGTTGCGGCTTAGTGTAATGCGTTCGGCTAACGAGGCGGCTTTCGTTGCCGAATCAGATTCCACTAGATAGTTGCGCTTACGATTCGCTTACGGTTCGGGAGATCCGATCATGGGTACTGGGCAAGAACGCATGAAACAAGGGTGTGCGGTGTTCGTCCTTGCGGCGCTCGCGATGGGCGCTGCGTATCTCTGCTCAGCAGGCGCTGGCGGCCTGGCATCGTTGTTTCACGGCCCATTCGATGGCATCGCGACATGGTTCACTGGAGCTGCTGGAAGTGTCTTCGTGATAGGCATGTTTACTCTATTTCTAAGCGGGCTGTGGGCGGTCATCGGCATGCTTGACTCCACCGAGGGCAAGTGATGCAAACATAGGGGCGGCGAGAAACAGGCGCGCGGAGAATCACCGATTAGTTTACGAGGAGTTGATCGAATGTATCCACTCACAAACACCCCGGGAGCCGCAATCTATGTGCGGGGAAGTGTGACAGACCCGCAAGATCACAAGCGTCAGGAGGCAGAGTGTTATCGATATGCAGGTCAGCACGGAATGACCGTTAACCCTGAATATGTCTATTACGAGGAGGCAAATACAGGCGAACATTAGTCGGATCGGCCAGCCTACTCGGCTCTTCTGCTCGATGCCATGAGAGGCAAATTCAGCGCGCTGATCGTATCCAACCGGGACGTTCTGGAAAGTGATCCTGATACGCTAGAGCAACTTTCTACGACGCTGGCAACCAATGGCGTGACGCTTCACAGCGTCCATTGAGCGGTCCAAGTGAAAGAGGCTAGCATACTCACCTATCTAACAGAGAGGCGTGAGCAATATGCTGGTCACCGCCACTTCTCAATAAGCTATCTAGTCCGAGACGGCGGGGCGGTCGCGCACGACCATCATCGTCGCCTGGATGAGCGCGACCGTCTGCTGGGCGCCATCCTCGCGCTCGGCGACCACTTCGCCCGTACAGACCATAATCGTGCGCCCCGGCTTCACCACCCGGCCCCGCGCCACGAACCGCTCGCCCGCCGCTGGGTTAAGCAGGTTCACCTTGAACTCTATCGTCAGCACCACCGCGTCCGGCGGCATCAGGCTCAGCGCGGCATAGCCACAGGCGGAGTCGGCAATGGCGGTGATGATACCCGCATGGACAAAGCCATGCTGTTGCGTCAGCGCTTCGCGAAATGGCAGCACGATTTCTGTCATGCCAGCCTGGACCTCGGTCATCTGAGCGCCCAGCAGCTCCATAGCCTGCTGCCGGTCAAAGCTGCTCCGCACGCGCGCGGCAAAATCCTGATCTGGTGGTATCATTGCCTTCTCGTCCCCATCCCTTGGTGATGACTGCTTGAGCGCGACTTTCCTGCGGAAAAACAGGAGGCGTCCCCGCCATTGGGAACGCCTCACCCTACACATCCACGAGACCGCGCTACAGGTCGTGCTACAAACTATGCGACCTACACAACCTACGCCGCGCCAGACTGGAACGCCTGCGCCGCCTCGTTGATATCGGCGATTGCCGTCTCATTGAGCGCGACTGGCGCCACCTCTGCCTGCTGCCGATGCTTCGGCACGCCCTTCATCCGGCATTCCCAGCACATCTGAAGCATCGAACGCGACGTTGGCGCATTCGGGTCGCCGCCGAGTCGCCACATCTCGGCATTGTCGATCACGCGACCACACTCTTCACAACGCATCTCAGGCCTCCTCTCGCGTAACAGCGCAAGGTAAGATAGGCCTCGGTGCGCAACTTCGCGCTACCGTGCATCGCCGGAAGCTCAGGCATCCGCGTACGCGTCACTGCGGCGGAGTTGTGCATAGTATACCATACCTCTGGGCCATTATGGCCACGGCTTGGAGCGCGGGTTGGCAGGCGGGTCGCGACGATTCACACGGCGCACATCGCACTAAGATGTAACCCAGCGCTATACTATCGAATGTGAAGCAAAGAGAACCTGACGGAGCGACATGTAGAGACAGTGCATCCGACCGGGTAGACATGGATGGAGCAAGAAGATGGCAGTTCCGGAACGTGAGATTGAGCCAAAACCGTTTGATATCGCCCGCATGCGCCGTGCCGTGCGCGAGATTATTGTGGCGCTCGGCGAAGACCCTGAGCGCGAGGGGTTGCGCGAGACGCCGCGCCGCGTAGCTGATATGTACGCCGAGGTGTTTGCTGGGCTGCACCAGGACCCAGAAGACGTGCTGCAGGTGGGCTTCGAGGAGGGCCATCAGGAGATGGTCATCGTCAAGGATATTCCGTTCTATAGTATGTGCGAGCACCACTTTCTGCCCTTCCACGGCGTTGCGCATGTCGGCTACATCCCCAACGGGCGCGTCGTGGGCCTCTCGAAGCTGGCCCGCGCCCTCGAAATCCTCGCCCGCCGTCCCCAGCTTCAGGAGCGGCTCTCCAGCCAGCTTGCCGACGCGATCATGTCGGCGCTCGAACCCGCTGGCGTCGGTATTGTCATCAAAGCAGACCACCTCTGTATGACAGCGCGCGGCATCAAGAAGCCGGGCAGTATGACCGTCACCAGCGCCATGCGCGGTGTCTTTCAGCGGGGGGCAGCCACCCGGGCTGAGTTCCTGGCGCTGATCGGCGAGTAGCGCGCGCAGGTAGACAGCCAGGTAGACAACCGAGTGGACACCACAGCCGAGGTTGGCGCATACTGATGCGAGCGAAGGACGTTCATTGTATTGCGACGGGAGCGCCTCTTTTGGAGATACGCGTACTGACGGCGGATGACGCCGAGGAATTTCGGGCGCTGCGCTTACGAGCGCTCCGAGAGGAGCCAGAAGCGTTTGGCTCCTCCTGGGAGGAAGAGAACGCCCGACCATTGGAGCAGACAGTGGCGCGGCTCCAGGCCGAGGGCATCACAGCCTTCGGCGGCTTCGACGATGCGGGCAAACTTGCTGGCATGGTTCGGCTGCGGCGTCAAGATGGCGTCAAAGCGGAGCACAAGGCGGATATCATCAGTATGTATGTCGCTCCGGAGGTCCGTGGCCGTGGGCTAGGGCGGATGCTGCTTGGAGCCGCGATTGCGCAGGCCCGCTCGACGCCAGGCATCGAGCAATTGCTGCTCGCCGTCAACACGACCAATACCCCCGCGCGCAACCTCTACCTCACCATGGGCTTCGTGCCATTCGGACGGGAACCGAAGGCGCTCAAGATCGGCGACCGCTACTTCGACGAAGACTACATGGCGCTAGTTCTCAGCTGAGCGGCATCTGAGCAACGTGACCGAGGACATGCCCAGGCTCGTGCGCGACATGACATGCGGCACATGTCGGCACGGCTGCGGGCGGCTATAATGATGCCAGAGCGCGACGGCGGCGCGTCACCATATCTACATCTTCGCGCTCTGGAGGTCGGCATGCCACAGCTACGGCAAGTGTTACGCAAGTTGCCCGATCTGAATCCCGTTCTGGATGACGAGGGTAATGCGAACCCCGGCACGTTCGTCAATGCGCTGGGATATGTTACCGCGTTGGCCGGTTATGTGTTCACATTGCTTACCACGCATCCACTGACGTTGCACGGCTTTCTTGCCTTCACTGCCGCCAATATCCTCTGGTTTGTCTGTTTCGCGCTACTGGTCAGTAGTAGCCTTGTTTTCACGATGAATCAGGTACGTCTGCTGATGCTCGGGCTGGCAGTGGCAACCTTATGGGCGGTCGCGCTCATCTTCGTGGGGATGTCGCTCGATTGGCTGCTGCCGGTGGTGACAATTGCGATCTACATCCTCGCGTATCCAACCCGGCCGGGGCTTCTCTTCGGAGGAATCATCGCGCTTGGCACGATGCTGCTGGTGTTGATCGCCTCGCTTGGACTCCCGGCGATAGATATCCTGCAAAACCAGTTGACGCTTGCGCCCGCCTTTCTCTATGCCTTCACCTTCCCGTTCTTCATGCGCCAGCAACGCCAGCAACGCGAAAGGGCCGAGGCGCTGGTCGTCGAGCT
>JAICKD010000021.1 GCA_025928125.1 Ktedonobacterales bacterium | reverse complement strand
CAGCGGTGGCGATAGTGCCGCAAGCGGCCCTCGCTCTCCCTGGCCTCATCCCATTTCGGGAGAATTGGACAACGATGCGCACTTACCGTGCTCATCTCGCGCGTTCGCCTCCCAAGATGAAATTGGCGCGCAGGGGCGATTATTCAGCCCTCAGGCCAAGTTCGCCCGCAAAGCTGCGCCCGTTGGCGAGCGGCGGCAAGCCTAACGCATCGGCGAGTGTCGCGCCCAGATCGGCGAAGCTCCCGCGCGCGCCCAGATTGATGCCTGGATGGATGAGCTTGCTGGCAGCCAGAATCGGCACGCTTTCGCGGGTGTGGTCAGTGCCGCGCCAGGTGGGATCGGTGCCGTGGTCGCCGGTGATGAAGAGCGCGTCGCCGTCTCCCAATTTTGCCAGGGCGGAGGGCAGCCAGGCATCGAACTTCTCCAAAGCCTCGGCATAGCCTGCTGGATTGCGGCGGTGGCCAAAGTTCTGGTCGCACTCGACCAGGTTGACGAAGAGCAGTCCGTCGAAGGGCCGCGCGAGTTGCTCCAGTGTCGCCTCTTGCGCCTCGGCGTTGGTGGCGGTGTGGTTGCTGGAGGTGAGGCCGTGTCCGGCGAAGAGGTCTTCGATCTTGCCAATGCCGACGACCTCGCGCCCGCTGCCTTTGAGCGCATCGAGCAGGGTTGGCGCGGGCGGTGGCAACGAGAAGTCGTGGCGGCGCGGCGTCCGTACGAAGTCGCCGGGAACTCCAGTGAAGGGGCGGGCGATGACACGTCCCACCGCATTCTCGCCGGTTAGCAGGCCGCGCGCGATCTCACACATGCGGTAGAGATCGGGGACGGGGATAACCTCCTCATGGGCGGCAAGCTGGAAGACGCTATCGGCGGAGGTATAGAGGATCGGCGAGCCGGTGCGCAGGTGCTCCGCGCCCAACTCTTCGATGATCGCCGTGCCTGAGGCGGGCTTGTTGCCGAGCACGTGACGGCCAATCGCGGCCTCGAACCGCGCCACGAGCTCGGCGGGGAAGCCGTTGGGATAGGTGGGCAGCGGATGATCGAGCACGATGCCCATCAGCTCCCAGTGTCCTGTTGTGCTGTCCTTGCCCGCCGAGCGCTCGATCAGGCGGCCGCACGCGCCCACCGGCGTTTGCGGCGGCGTGCCAATGATCTCCGTTAGGTTGCCCAGGCCGAGGCCGCCGAGCGTCGGCAGCGCCAGCCCGCCTACCGCCCGCGCGCAGTTGGCCAGGCAGTTTGCGCCCTCATCGCCGTAATCTGCCGCATCGGGCGCCTGCCCGACGCCGACGCCATCGAGGATGATCACGATTGCCCGCGTAAGCCTGCCCATGGGTATACCTCCTGAAATCGCCGCTGTTTTCCGCCTGCGCCTATTGTACCTCAGCCTGCTGGCGCGGCGCGACGGTCAAATATTAAGTGAATTCGTAATAAAATCAATTTGACTATTGACTTTATTAATTTGTCATGGTATAAACTTCGTATCCCAGTCATGTGTTGGCGGTTCACCCGGTCGGCGAGTTGGCTGACCGGATCATATCGGAGGAGTGACCCATGTTTGACCCCAATCTGATGATCGAGTCGACCCACGAACACCAGCGCGAGATTGACCGCAAGGCCGAGCTTGCCCGGATGATGCGGGAGGGCCGCGAGTCCCAGCCCGCCCTGCCGGAGCGCATGCTGCTGGCGGTCGCCGACGCCCTGATCGCCGCTGGCGAGCGAATGCGCGAGGGACATCCCGCCGCCGCCGCACATTAGCCAATGGTCCATCCCGTCTCAACGACCATCTCATCGCCCTTCATCCCAAGTGGAGAAGGGCATTTTATTGGGCAATGGCCCTCTCCCACAGCCCCGCCTTGCAGGCTGCGGACGCTCCGCGCGCTTCTCGCCTGAAGGCTCGCGCGTCCGCCCCCTAAAAGGGAGGGGAGCCAGAGGCAGAAGCGCGTGAGACATATCTGAGACGCATGCCAGTTGCCCGGAGGCCGTGCGGAACGGTATAGTCCTTCGCAGAACTCATCGCTTTGTTCGACGTAACGAACTGCTCTTCCGCGGAGGCTTCTGTGCTCACAACGCTCATCAAGATTCATGAGGACACGGCGCCAGTGATTCTGGCCGCTGGCGGGATTACGCTGATCTGGGGGATCGTGACGCTGGTGCTGGCGCGCGGTCGCGCATCGGGGCAGGGTGGCGTCTGGATGCCGCTGCGCGTCTTTCGCATCCTGCTTTCTATTACGGCGGCGCTCGGGCTGGTGCAGGCGATCCTGGGCGGGCTGGTCTGGCTTCAAGGCGCGCGCCCAGGCGAGGGACTGCACTATGTCTACGGCGGCATTGTCCTGCTGGCGATTCCGGTGGCGTATGTCTATAGCGACCAGAATCAGGTGCGCCGCGATATCATCATCATGGTGATCGCGGTCGTCGCAGTGGTTGGCGCCGCCGTCCGCGCGCTGATGACGGGGCAGCCGTAGCCCCGGACCTCACCCCCTAACCCCCTCTCCTGCAAGGAGAGGGGGAACCAGAGGCGCGCTACATCTGGCTGACGGTGATATCGCCGCTATCGACCCGAATGTGAATGGCGCCTGCTGTCTGCGCGCCCAGCGGACCCTCGGCATCCTCGCCCAGGCTGTTGATGCGTGTGGTCTGCATCGGCCAGCCGCTGATGTGGATGGCGCCGAGGCTGGTGTGGGCGTCGAGCTGGGCTGCGGTGTCGGCGGGCAGATGGAGGTCCACGTCGCCCGTGCTGACCGAGATGTCTACGGAGGCGTTCGCCATCACCGCGCCCTGCATTGTCACCGAGCCGGTGGTCATGTGAATGTGTGAGCCATCAGCGAGCGCCACATCCTGCAGCGTGATGTCGCCCGCTCCCCCTGAGATCTCTAGTAGCCCACCGATGCCGCTGATCTGAATGTCTCCGGCGGTGATGTTGGCGGCGATGGTGGTGTTGGGCGGCACGGTGAGCAGCAGGTTGACGCTGCTGGAACTGGCGAAGACACTGCCCGCGGGGAAATCGGTGGAGATCGCTATCTGGTCGCCCATCTGGGTGGTATCCACGGTGATGCCGTCGAGGGCGGCGTGGGCGGCGCTCTGTGACGTATCGCGGGCGGACTTGGTGATCTGGGCAGTGATGACACCCGCTGGCCCCGGCTGCACATCGAGGCGACCTGAGGCGTTGTGAATGGTGAGCGACGGGAGCGCGTTGACAGCGAACGACTGGGTGGCCGTCGTGGTGGCGGTGACCTCGTTGGCCAGCTTGAGCGCGATGCCCACCACCAGCCCGCCGACGAGCGCGCAGGCCAGCAGCGCCAGCAGCAGGACGCCCAGCACACAGCCGATCAGCCAGACGAACCAGCGCGGGCCACGGCGGCGCGGATGGCGCGGCGTCGGCTGGAGCGGATGAGACGGGTCTACTGGAGAAGCGGAGCGGGCCTCTACCTGTGCCGTGCTGTGATTCGGGACCGGCGCGTCGTGACCCATGCGTGTTGCCCCCTGCCGACCGCGCGAAAGCACAGCGTACCAGATCAGTATACAGAACGATAGGAACCGGGAATCATGGGCAGCCAGGCGGCATGCCCATCACCCCTCATGCTCGCCATGAACTACGCGACGGGTAGCGCCAGAGTTGTACAAATGGGAAGCGCGGCGGTGTGAGTCGCGCGTGCTGGCGTCCTATGCGATACTATCAGAGCGTGGAAGAGGCGCAGCAAGCAGGCGACGAGAATCTGGGAGCGCGAGATGCAAGCAAGACCAGGAACAGACGCGGCTACGGGCCGCTATCCCCCGGCGGTGTGGCGGCTGATGATCGAGCGCGCGCCACGGACGGGCGCGTGGAATATGGCGCTCGACGAGGCGACCATGGACGCAGTGGCCGAGGGCGTAGCGCCGCCAACCCTACGCTTCTACGCCTGGGAGCCGCCGTGCCTCTCGCTCGGCAAGCGCCAGCCGCTCGACGGCATCGACCTGGCGCGCTGCCGGTTCGACGGCATCGATGTGGTGCGCCGGGCGACGGGCGGATTCGCCATCCTGCATACCGACGAGCTGACCTATAGCATCGCCACCCGGCCCGATGACCCGCGCGCCGACGGCGCAATACTCGACGCTTATCAGAAGCTGAGCCAGGGACTGATGGCGGGGCTGCGGCTGCTCGGCGCGACGCCAGAGATGAGTCCGGTCGTGCCGGGTGGAGTCCATAACGCCAGCGCCGCCTGCTTCGAGATGCCCTCGGCCTACGAGATCGTGATGGGCGGGCGGAAGCTGATCGGCAGCGCGCAGGCGCGGCCAGCGGGGCGCGTCTTGCAGCATGGCTCGTTGCCGCTGACCGGGGATATCGCGCGGCTGGTCCCCTATCTCGCCTATGAGGACGAGGAGGAGCGGGCGGCGCTGGCAGAGCATCTACGCGAGCGCGCGACGACGATCAGCGCGGCGCTGGGACGCGCGGTGAGCTTTGATGAGGCGGCGGAGGCGATGGCGCGTGGATTCGCCGAGGCGCTCGATCTGACGTTCGAGCCGGGCGGACCCTCGGCGGCGGAGATGCTAGCGGCGGAGGCGCGGCTGGCTGAGAAAATGGTGGTGGGGTGACGACCCTCTCCCCCGGCCCCTCCCCTAAAAGGGAGGGGAGCCAACGGCAGCCCGCGCAGGCGGGCTTCGCGGTTGCGCAGCAACCCCTAGGCGCGACTTTAGTCGCCAGCGCCTCGCGCCGAATGCCGACTATCGTGACTATCTCACGTCTTGAGAACAGAGAGAGTACACATCATGAGCGAGAAGCTGCGGGTTGGGGTCATCTTTGGCGGGCGTTCCGGCGAGCACGAGGTCTCGATAGCCTCGGCCGCCTCGGTGCTCAAGGCGCTGGACGCCGACAAATACGAGGTCGTGCCGATTGGTATCACCGGCGAGGGCCACTGGTTGGCCGGGGTTGACCCGCAGCCGCTGCTGCAGGGTGCGACGATGGAGGATGCCGTCCAGAAGGGCGAGGCGACGGCCGTCACCATGACCGGCGACCCGACCAGCCGCGGCCTCGTCCCCGTCGAGAGTCCCGACGACGACCCGGATGCCGGTGGGCAGCATCCGCAGCGCCCGCTCGATATCGTCATCCCCGTCCTGCACGGCACCTATGGCGAGGATGGCACGCTGCAAGGGCTGCTGGAGATGGCGGATGTCGCTTATGCGGGCTGTGGCGTGCTGGGCGCGGCGCTGGGCATGGATAAAGACAAGGCGAAGATGGTCTTCCGCACGGCAGGGCTGCCCATCGTCGACTGGCTGACGATCCGCCGCGTCGAGTTTGAGCGCGACCCGGAGGCCGTCTGCGCGCGCATCGCCGAGCGATTCCCCGGCGCGGTCTTCGTCAAGCCCGCCAATATGGGGTCGAGCGTGGGCGTGGGCAAGGCGCACAACGCGGAGGAACTGCCGGGCGTCGTGGCGGAGGCGCTGCAATTCGACCGCAAGGCCATCGTCGAGCCAGCGATCAACTGCCGCGAGCTGGAGTGTGGCGTACTGGGCAATGACGAGCCGATTGCCAGCGTCGTCGGCGAGGTCGTCCCCAGTAACGAGTTCTACGACTATCGCGCCAAATATGTCGATAACGCCTCGCGGCTCTACATCCCCGCCGAGATCCCGCCCGAGACGATGGAGACGCTACGCCGTCTGGCGGTGGACGCTTTTCTCGCCCTCGACCTCTCCGGCCTGGCGCGGGTGGATTTCTTCCTCGATAAAGACTCCGGCCAGGTCTATTTGAATGAGGTCAACACGATGCCTGGTTTCACGCAGATCAGCATGTATCCCAAGCTGTGGGAGGCGAGCGGCGTCCCCTATCCGCAGTTGCTCGACCGGCTCATCCAATTGGGGCTGGAGCGGCACGCGGAGAAGCGGCGCAACCGCACGCGCTATTCGCCCGAGGAATAGTCTGGCGAACCTCGGCTCCAAACCTCACCCCCGGCCCCCCTCCTGCGAGGAGAGGGGAGTTCGCCTGTTGCCACCTGGCACGATGGCCGCCTTAGCCCTCCCCTTGCAGGGGAGGGTGGCCGAAGGCCGGGAGAGGTCCTCTGCCCACGAAAAAACGGCGCTCGCACCATTCCGCCTGCTCATATCCCCACGCGCGCGAACGAGACGATGTGGCGCCGTCTTCGGGCTCACCAACAGCATCAATTGTAGCAATGAATTTAGAGCATTTATTCTATTGTTACAAAAGCGGATTGCGCGCGGAGTCGGCCAGAGTCAGACAAAACCTTCACGCAGAAAACTGACAGCTATGGGCCAGCGCCATGCGGTACCCTTCTTCCGATTGACCATCACATACACATCGACAGGAGCGTATACACATGAGCACCCCCGCCGTGACGCTTGCGCCGGGCTATAGCTACCGCCCGCCAACCGAGGACGATATTCCCGGCATCATCGCTGTCATGAACGCCTTCGACACCTCCTTTCTCGGCCATTCCGACGACTACGATCCCGACGATATCCGCGAGGACTGGAGCCACCTGAACCCGCAGACCGACGCCTGGGTCTTCATCGCGCCAGATGGCCGCATGGCGGGCTACGGGACCGAGACCAACATGGGCTACGGCCAGCTTCAGATCGACGGCTACACACACCCCGACCATCGCGGCAGGGGCATCGGCCCGGCCATCCTCGCGCTGGGCGAGGCGCGCGCCGCCACGCAGATCGAGCAGCAGCCCGAGGGCGCGCGGGTCGTGCTCTACAACAGCGTCCTGATCGAGGATACCGCCGCGCATGCCCTGCTGGAAGCGCGCGGATTCAGCCTCGCCCGCACCCATTGGCGCATGGGCATCGAGATGGACGAGCCGCCGCCCGCGCCGGAGTGGCCCGCGACCATTACCCTGCGCACCTTCGCCCCAGGGAAGGACGAGCATGCCGTCTTCGAGACCATCGAGGAGGCGTTTCAGGACCACTGGGGTCACACGCCGCGCAACTATGACGAGTGGCTCGCCCGCTTGCAGCGCCCGAACTTCGACCCGGCGCTCTGGTTCCTGGCAGTAGATAACACGACCGCGACTGGCGATCTCGCCGGAGTCTGCACCTGCTGGCTACGGCCCTCCGGTGGCTGGGTCGGCACGCTAGCGGTGCGACGGCCCTGGCGGCGGCATGGGCTGGGGCAGGCGCTGCTCTCCCAGTCGTTCGGCGCGTTCTACCAGCGCGGCGTGACCAGCGTCGGCCTCGGCGTTGACGCGCAGAGCCTGACCGGCGCGACCCGCCTCTACGAGCGCGCGGGCATGCGCCCCACCATGCGCATCGCCACCTTCGCCCGCGAACTGCGTCCCGGCGTCGATCTCAGAGTGCAGACCCTGGCGCAGACCGAGGCGTAGCCAACAACGGGCCAGCCGCTAGGCCTGCGGGCAGACGTAGTACGTGTTCGCGGGGGATGATGCGGGAATCTGCGATTGCATCGGCGCTGCCGTGCAGTAGTTGCCCGCCCAGCGTCGCGCAATCGGCGCGTTGATGGCTGGTTGCGTCGTCAGCGCGGCAGGATAGCTGATCGCTTGCCCATCTATGCCCAACCCGAGTTGGAAAGTCATCGTGGCGACGCTCGTGGGCGGATGCACGCTGAACCCGATACCCACATCCTGGCCGGGCAGTATCTGCGCGGCGGGAGCGAGCGTCTGCGTCACCGTCGCGGACGCGGTGGCATTGGCCGCGAACTGAAACGACTCCTCGACATCCGGCGAATAGCCAGAGGCGCACTCGCCGCCGTATCCGCCCGAGCGCGCATAAAGGAGCGCGCAGCCATTGAGCACATTGAGCTGTCCCGCGTAGGGCGTGAGCGAGGTCAGCCTGACGCCGAAGTCGCCCAGATGGTGTGTGTTGGATGTCGAGGTATTGCAGATTTCGACCAAAAATTCGACCGGCTGCACCACCGCCCGACTCTCCAGCGCGCTGCCAAGCACGAACGCGCCGTTATTCTGCGTCGTAACGGTCAGCGGTTGGGAAGTCGAAAGGCCATCTGGCAGCATAAAGTCGGCGTTGAACGCATACAAGACCTCGGGTTTGCTGATCGCCAGATCGCCCATGAAGAAAGCGCCACCCGCTGGGCCGCACCGTTGCGCGCTGGCTATGGTAGTCGGCGACGCGATATCAGTAATCGTCGTCGGAGTCGGAGCAGGTGTCGCGGTTACGGTGAACGAGGTTGGCGTCGGCGGCGACGCGCTCCCAATGCCGCTCGTCGCGCAACCAGCGACCAGCACGCCAAGTCCTGTCAGTAGCGCGATTGTGATCAAACGGCGTCGCAGCATCGCATCGTCTCCCTTGCATCGCAACATCGCGCACCAGCGCATCTGTGTCTCACGTCGAAAACCGTATGCCCGTTGCGAGGCCAGTATAGAGCATCGCACGGCGCCAGACAATGCGGGCAAAGAGTATATCGAACGAACGCGCGAGGAGGGACAGGCATACGCCGTTAGTCCCAGAGATGAGGAAAGAGCCGCTCCTGCCCTGGATGCAGCGCCGACGTGGCACACACACTAACCCCGCCCGCCGACAATCCAAAACAGGAGCGACTCAGTCACGTACGGCCAGACCGGCCGTGGATACTCAGGTACTACACCCTTGGCGACGCTACAGCCCCGCTGGGTCGGTCATCAACTCCGCTACGGTCGCGAGGAACTGCGCGCCCCTCGCGCCATCGACCACACGATGATCGCATGAGAGAGTGAGCGTGATGGTCGGGCGGACCGCTGGCTGGCCGTCCACCGGAATTACACGGTCCACCAGCGCCCCGACCGCCAGAATCGCCGCCTGTGGGCTGTTGATGATCGCCGTGAAGGCATCCACGCCGTACATCCCCAGGTTGCTGATCGTGAATGTGCCGCCCTGAAAGTCGTCGGGGCGCAGCTTGCCCGCCTGCGCGCGCGCGACCATCTCCGTCCGCTGACGCGCGATGCCGCTGAGGCTCAGGTCGTCGGCACGCGCGATAACCGGCGCCACCAGGCCATCCGGCGTCGCGACCGCCAACGCGATATTCACCTCGTCATGCGTGACGATGGCGCCGTTCTGCCAGGAAGCGTTGAGGCGCGGATGCAGCCGCAGCGCGGTCGCCACCACCTTGACCAGCAAATCGGTGTAGGTCAGCTTCTCGGTCGTGCGCTTCCCCGCCTGTGCGAACCATTGCTTGAACGCCGTGGCGTCCAACTCGCGCACCAGAAAGAAATGGGGCGTGGTCACCCAGCTCTGCGTCGTGCGCTCCGCCATCAGTCGCCAGACCGTGCTTATGGCTGTGCTCATGGGCTGGCCATCCGCGGCCGCAGGAACGGGACTCGCCGCGCTTCCAGCAGCCAGCACATCGGCGGCCAGCACAGCGCCGCCCGGTCCGCTCCCGCGCACCGCCACCAGATCAACGCCACGTGCTGCCGCGATACGCCGCGCCTTCGGGGAGGCCTGACGACGCCCATTGGCACTCTGTATTCCAGATAGGCCTACCACGACCGCGCTTGTCACTGCCTCTGGTTCTGGTTCTGCCTCTGGTCCCCCTCCCCTGAAGGGGGAGGGGATAGGGGAGAGGGCCTCCTCCGGCGAGAGGATAACGGCGATGACATGACCCACCGGCGCCTCGTCGCCAACCTTCGCCGCCACTCGTGACAGGATGCCCGTCGCGGGCGCCTCCAGGTCCACCGCCGCCTTATCCGTCTCGATCACCACCAGCGGCTCGCCAGCGGTCACGGACTCGCCCTCAGCTTTGAGCCACTCGACGATCTTGCCGGTGTCCTGGGCCATCCCCAGCGCGGGCAGAATGACATCCGTCGCCATGCGCCTGATCTCCCGTAACGCTACTCTTATGGCCGCTCCGCCGCGCTGTGCGCCATCGCGCCGCGCCGGTGGCCATCAGCCTTGACATTCAGATGAGATTGGACCTCGCGCTTCGTCGCAAGCTGCCCATTGACGGTGTAGTAATGGGTTCCAGCCACGAGTAGCTCCTCGGCGGGGAAGCGCGTGATGACCTCGCAGCCGTCCCGCGTGACCACTAGCTGCTCTTCGATGCGGGCGGCGGTCCAGCCATCTGACGCGGGCCAGAACGTCTCCAGCGCAAAGACCATCCCTTCCTCGATCACCTCAGGGTGGTCGAGCGAGACCAGACGGCTGAAAATTGGCTTTTCCCAGATCGAGAGGCCAACGCCGTGGCCGTACTGGAGTGCGAAGGCGGCCTCCTCGTCGGGGAAACCGAACTCCTGCGCCTTCGGCCACAGCTTCACCACGTCCGCCGTCGTGACTCCCGGCTTGATGACGTTGATCGCGGCGTCCAGAATCTCGCGGCACTTCTTGTACGCATCCACCATCGCCTGCGAGGCGCTGCCAATCGCGAAGGTGCGGTAGTAACAGGTACGATAGCCGTTGTAGCTGTGCAGAATGTCGAAGTAGGCCGGGTCACCGGGTCGCAGCGCGCGGTCGCTGAAGACGTGCGGATGTGGGCTGCAGCGCTCGCCAGAGATGGCGTTCACCCCCTCTACATGCTCGGACCCCATATCGTAGAGCGACTTGCTAACCAGGCCAACACACTCGTTCTCGCGCACGCCCGGCTTCATAAAGCGATACAGGTCGTCATAGGCGGCGTCCACCATCATGCAGGCGGTGTTGAGCAGCGTGATCTCATCGACCGTCTTGATGAGCCGCGCCTGCTGCATCACCTGCTGCCCATCCACCACCTTGATGCCCTCGGCCTGAAGCGCGAAGAGGACAGGAAGTTCGATGGCGTCTACCCCAAGCGGTTCCCCAAGCAGGCCGCGCTCCTCCAGCTCCACGCGAATCTTGCGGGCCACCTCTTCGGCGCGCCCGGCGGCAGGCAACATCGCGCCGCGCTGCGTCGAGATGCCAGCCCGCGAGCGCTCCTCGCCCAGCCAGGGACAGTAGAGCTTGTGGTGTCGCGCCGCCGAGCCAAAGTCCCAGAGGATCGGCTCATCGTCGCGCGCCAGTAGCGTAAAGCGCGCGAGCTTGTCCATGGCCCATGTGCCGATGTGGGTCGCGGTGATATAGCGGACGTTGTTCATATCGAAGCAGAGCAGCGCGCCCAACTCCGACTCTTTGAGGAGCCGCTTGATGCGTGCGAGGCGCTGCGTGCGCAGCCGCTCGAACTCCACGCGCTCCTCCCAGTCCACACCCATCGTGCCATATGTCTTGAGTGCCATCATCCTGCTCCTTTGACCTGGCTTCAGACGCTATAGGCGAAATATCAGCGGCGATCACACGATTACACGATTACACGCGGCCACAGAGGGTCTTCGCCAGCTCGATGACCACGCTGGGGGTCGGGACCGTCTGGTCCTCCAACACGGGTGAGAACGGTATGGGAACATTCATCGCCCCCAGCCGTTTGACCGGGGCGTCGAGGTCGTAGAAGGCGCCTTCGGCGATCACTGCGGCCATCTCGGCGGTCACACCATAGCTCTGGTAGCCCTCGTCGATGACGATTGCGCGGCTCGTCTTCCTGGCCGACGCGACCAGCGCATCTCTGTCCAGGGGGACCATCGTGCGGGGGTCAATCACCTCGGCGCTGATGCCAAGCCGCTCCAAATCATCGGCGGCGGCAAGGGCAACCTGCACCATGCTGCTCGTCGCGACCAGCGTGATATCCGTCCCGACCCGCTTGATGTCTGCGACACCGAAGGGAATAGTGTATTCCTCCGCAGGCACCGGACCCTTGAGCGTGTACATCATCTTGTCCTCAAAGATGACCACCGGATTATCGTCGCGAATGGCCGTCTTGAGCAGTCCCTTAGCGTCGTATGGAGTGGACGGGAGGGCAACCTTGAGGCCCGGAATGTGACTGACCCAGGCGTGCAGGCTCTGGCTGTGCTGCGCGGCGCTGCGGCGGGTGGCTCCCAGCGTCGTGCGCACGACAAGTGGCGCTTTGAGCTTGCCGCCGGACATGTAGTGGATCTTGGCCGCCTGATTGGCAAGCTGGTCCATAATCAGCCCGATGAAGTCGCCGAACATGATATCCACGACGGGACGCATGCCCGTCATCGCCGCGCCCACGCCGATCCCCGTGATACCAACCTCCGAGATCGGAGAGTCGATAATCCGCTGCGGGCCGAACTCCTCCACCAACCCGGAAAGCACCTTGAACGGCGTGCCAGCCTCCGCGACATCCTCACCCATCACGTACACAGTCGCGTCGCGGCGGAGCTCCTCGGCGAGCGCCTCGCGAATCGCCTGCGCCAGCGTCAACTCGCGGACTTCGGCGGACTCTGTTTGGTTGGTGATCGTGCTAGGCGTAGACATCTTGATCGACCTCGCTGGCTTCTGGGAAAGGCGCGTTGAGCGCGAAATCCACCGACGCCTCGATCTCGGCGCGCGCCTCCCGCGTCATCTGGTCCAGCGCATCGGCGTCGGCAATGCTCCGCTCCGTCAGCCACTGGCCGAGCAACGTGATCGGGTCGCGCTCGGTCTTCCAGTGCTCCTCTTCCTCCTTGGAACGGTAGTAGGCGCGTTGGATGTCGCCAACGTGGTGGCCAAAGTAGCGGTAGGTATTGCAGAGGAGGAATGACGGCCCCTCGCCACGGCGCGCACGCTCGACCATAGCGCTTGTGGTGGCGTAGACGGCGCGAACATCCTGGCCATCGACCTCCTCGGAGGGAATGCCGAACGCCTGCGCCCGCGCGGTAAGCCCGCCCGCAGTGGTCTCACTGAAATGGGTGTACTCGTTATACAGGTTGTTCTCGCACACGTAGATGACGGGCAGCTTCCACAGCGAGGCCATGTTCATCACTTCATATACGATGCCCTGGCCGAGCGCGCCATCGCCAAAGAAACAGACGGCGACCTGGTCCGCGCCGCGCATCTTGCTGGAGAACGCCGCGCCCGTCGCGATGCCCGCGCTGCCACCGACGATCGCGTTAGCGCCCAGGTTGCCGGTATCCTGGTCGGCAATGTGCATCGAGCCGCCTTTGCCCTTGCAATAGCCAGCCTCTTTGCCGAGCAGTTCGGCGAACATGCGGTCAACGGATGCGCCCTTCGCCAGGCAATGGCCGTGGCCCCGGTGCGTGCTGGTGATATAGTCATCGCGCCGTAGCGCCACGCAGACGCCGACCGCGACCGCCTCCTCGCCGGAGTACAGGTGCGCGAGACCCGGCATGCGCGCGGTCTTGTAGAGGTCGTTGACTTGTTCCTCGAAGAGGCGAATCCTGATCATTTGCCGGTACATGCCGAGCCAGAGTTCGTCCCCAATGGCAGCCGATTGGCTGGCGTCCTGCCCCTGCCGCGCTGTTTTCGCCTGTGCCATGCTGGCTTCTCCTCATCTTGTCCAGAATATGCCTCCGCTATGGGAGATTCACCTGTTGTGCTGTGTCGCCGACGATGGCGTGCCGGGTATCGGCGCGCACCTGATTCAGATGCGCGCGCATGCAGTTCCGGGCAGCCTCAGGATCTTTCGCCACGATCGCGTCCATCACCCGCTTGTGGTGCTCTTGCCCGCGCTGAGGTCCGCCAGGCACGGTAAAGATCAACTTGCGCTGATCGCTGAGCAGATCGACAATCGAGTCCATCAGCGCCAGTATCAATGGATTGCCGGAGCCACGCGCCACCGCGCGATGAAACTCGTTGTCGGCGGCGATGAAGGCGTCCGCGTCGTCCAAGGTACGCTCCATCGTCTCGAACGCCGCCCGCATCGCGGCAATAGGCTCGTCCTCCGCGCGCTCCGCCGCCAGCGCCGCCATCTCCGGCTCGACGATTTCGCGCACCTCGGTGAGATGCTCGGGGACGTGCCTGCTGCCGATGCGCATCATCAGGTGGAGTGAGTGCCGCACGGCCTGCGACGTGCCATCTATCACCATCGTTCCCCGGCCGGGT
>JAICKD010000474.1 GCA_025928125.1 Ktedonobacterales bacterium | reverse complement strand
AAGAAGAAGGTCTAGCGTTCAGGCATACCGGGCAGCATAATCTGCTGTCCGGTATCGCGCGTTTCCTCACAAGTTCCTCACAGGGTACGACCGGGTTCGGAAGGCATCGGAGAGATTCATGAACGTCATACTCATGGTCGAGACGTTCGTCGCGTTCATACTCGCGGTGACGATTCATGGCGCGGCGCAGGCGCGTATGGCCACGCTGCTTGGTGACACGACGCCCCGGCTGCGTGGGCGGCTGAGCCTCTTCCCGCAGCAACAGCTCTCGGCCATCGGGATCATCGCGGGCATCGTCTTCTCCGTGACCACGGTCGGCGCGGGCATCGGCTGGGGCAAGCCACTGGAGATCGATGCGCGCAAGCTACGGATCGGCCCGAACATCGGCACGATTGTCGTCGCGCTCTCCGGCCTTGTCTTCAACGCGCTGCTCGGCGTCGTTATCCTGTCGCTCTTCCACTTGCTGCCGGACCTCAACACCTTCGCGCATCAGGCCAATGTCTGTGTTGATGGCGAACTCACCGGAGTCGCGCTGCAAGGCTGCGTGCAGTCTGTGCCCGGCTGGGCGCTGCGGATCGAGCAGTTCTTCTTCATCTTCGCGCTGACCAACATCGCTGTGGCGATTCTCAATATCATCCCGCTGCACCCGCTGGACGGCTATCATGTCCTCTTCGCGCTGCTGCCCACCCGGCAGGCCATCGGCTGGCGGAACTTTGCCCAGTGGGGCGAGTTGCTGCTGCTGGTGATCTTCTTCGTGATTCCGGTGATTCTCCAGTTCCTGAATATCTCATTCAGTCCGGCTAATCTGTTCATTGTGGGGCCTGCTGCTACGATTGCGGTGAATCTGCTGCCGGTACCCGCGAATCTCTTCGTGCGTATGTGATCTGCCGGGAATGAGCGCCCAGATGCCAGCGTCAGTACCATCGCCCTCGCCGGATACGACCCCCTCTGTACCTGTGATGCCCGCTCCAACGCGCTGGCAGGCGGCGCGCTATCGCGTCTGGCAGTTCTGGCGCTCGCTGCTGCCGCGTCCGCTCGACGCCGACGACCAAGCGGTCCTTGCCGCGCATCTCCCGCCGAAGGGGCGCACGCTTTTTGCCACGATGTCGCGCAATGACCAGCGCCACAGCCTGACGGTCTATCGGGCGCTCCGAGCGCGCGGCTGTGAGGACGCCGATCTGCTGGCGGCGGCGCTGCTGCACGACTGCGGCAAAGGTGGCGGGCGGGTGCGCCTATGGGTGCGGCCGCCATTCGTGCTGCTGCGGGCATTCGCGCCAGGCCTCTTACGCTGGCTGGCGCGCAATGACGCCGTATGGTGGCGTCGTCCGTTCTACTACGCCTGGCGACACGCTGACGTGGGCGCCGATCTCGCCGCCGCCACGGGCGTCTCCGAACGCACCGCGCTCCTCATTCGCACCCACCACCTCCCCAACGGTCCCGCCGCCGAATTGCACGCGGTGGACGACGCCGTATAGCGTTGTATGGCTGACATAAGCCGTGGGCATAGTCGCCAGTTTGTGTAGCCCGATAGGTCGCCTGGTTGACCGATTGAAACGCCTGTTCGTACAATGGCGTAGTGGGTTGAGGATAGTTGGCGGCACTTGAAGGGGCTGCCCTCTCCCCCTACCCCCTCCCCTGCGAGGGGAGGGGCCGCAAACCAGCGCTAAGTCCGTTAGAGAGTTAGGGTGGACTATGGTGGCAGTTATCAGCACGCCACAGGCGGCGGATGAGCCAGCGCCCTGGGCTGTCCATCTGCCCGGCTTCGACGGTCCCCTCGACCTGCTGCTCCACCTGATCGAGCGCAACCAGCTCGAAATCACCGCGATCTCGCTCGTCGCCGTCACCGATCAGTTCATCGCCTATCTGCGCATGTGGGATGAGCCGCCGCTGCCCCGCCTGGCGGAGTTCGTGACGATGGCCGCGCGCCTCCTGCTCATCAAGTCGCGCAGTCTGCTCCCACGCCAGCCCCGCCAGGAGATTAGCGAGGATGAGAGCGATCCACTCGACGACGCCGAGCAGCTGCGCCGCCACCTGCTCGAATACAAGCTGGCGAAGGATATCGCCGGGATGCTGCGCGCGCGCGAACTGGCGGGATTGCAGTCCTTCACGCGCCAGGGACGGCTGTTGCTCGATCCCGACGCCGTGCTGCAATGGAGTCCGCCGAAGCTCGTCGGGCTGAATGTCGGCGCGCTCTCGCACGTCTTCCGTCGCGTGCTGACCGAGAAGCGCTTCTCCGAGCCGGAGGAGCTACCGTTGCCACTCGTAACGGTGGCCGACAAGATGGCCGAGGTGGAGGAGTTGCTGGCGCGCAAACCCAAGGCACTGCTCGAAGAAATCCTACTGAGCGCCACCTCGCGCTTCTCTGTCGTCGTAACATTTCTCGCCGTACTGGAGATGTGGCATCAGGCGCGCATCCGTGTCGAACAGGACGAGCTTTTCGGCCCGATCTATGTGCTCCGCGCCGCCCGCAAGCCAGAGCGCGAGGCTGAAGAAGAGATCCCTCCCACCGACGAACCACCGGAAGAACTGCCACCTGCCGCGCCCACTAAACGGCGCCGCGCCCGACGCTCAGCTATAGCTAAGAACAAGCCCTCCACGAATACATAACCACCCCCAATGGCGCCAGCAGATTGCGCCAGCATGCCGAGCGCCTGGAACTTGTTTACCGCCAGGAGCGTCTGTCTGGTACGCATAGTGGCGCACGTACGCGGGTGATATGGGCCATCATAGTGCGCGCTGGCGGCGGAGCGAGGGAGATATGAGCGCGATGAATAGCGAAGTATCCGCGAGAGCGTTCTGGCGGCGCGTTGGAGTTGGTGCGACATACGGAATCGTCTGCATCATGTGCATGGTGTGCCTGGCAAGTTGCGCGTTGCCATGGCAGGGGTCGCCTTCGCCTTCCAGCAACATCCAGGCTGGAGACAACCAGAACGGCAAGTCCGTCACGCTGCACCCTGGCCAGACCTTGCTGGTGACGCTTGGCTCGACGTACTGGACCATTCAGGGCAGCTCGGATTCTCGGGTGCTCGCCCCAGCCGGTAAAGTGGTTACCTCACCGGAGTCCTGTTCCGCACCTCCAGGTTCCGGGTGTGGCACGGTCTCGCAGGAGTTTCGCGCCGCCAGTTCTGGCACGGCGCAGGTGACCGCGTCGCGTGTGTCCTGCGGCGAGGCCATGAGGTGCATTGGCCCCGCCGGGCAGTATCAGTTGACCGTGCAGGTGACGTCGTCCTAGCGCGGTGGCTCCAGTTGCTGCGTTGTTGCGGGACCATCTTTGCTGCTGGTCGGCAAGCTTTCCGCGCGCTGGCTCCCGGTATGGTGGCCATCTGGCTGCGCGATCAGGCCATCGAGAATGCGCATGGTGATGCCCAGCGCGATGATGACCAGCGCGTTGACCGCCAGCTCGATCATGGCGTTACGAAAGTCGTCGGCGCTCAACCTGTCGCCTGTAATGTAGAGCCGCGCGCCGACGGAGAGAATGCCGCGCGTGGCTGAGATGATGCCGATGATCAGGAACGGCTCGACCGAGGTGTCCCCCTTCTCCACATACGAGCGGATGGTCCCCAGCAGCTCCATGATGATCAGCACCAGCAGCAGATCGCTGACGAAGTCGAGGACGGCCGTCGCAATGCTGGTATAGGTGGATGCCTTCAACTGAAAGCTGATACCGAACGACTGCAACACGTT
>JAICKD010000182.1 GCA_025928125.1 Ktedonobacterales bacterium | reverse complement strand
GCAGCGCCTGATGCGTCTCGGGGCCATCCACGGCAAAGCCGCCGACGGAAAGATAGTCCACGCCGACCAGTTGCACGCCAGTGGACGCCAGATACTGCGCGGCCTCGTGCGCTATGTAGACGAAGTCTTCCACGAAGTCGTCCGTCTGCCAGCAGCGGGCGGAGTTGCGCGTCTTGAAGAGAATGCGCTCGCCGCGCTGGATGTTGTGGCCCGCCAGCTCCTCCGGCTTGATGGAGACGGGATCGCCGATCTCGATGACACGCGCCTGGCCTATCGCTGTGGTGAGTGGCATCTGGTCAATGCCGATGCCGCCACGGATGAAGTGTATCGGGGCATCCATATGCGTGCCGGTGTGGACGCCTAGCGACATCTTCGAGACGTTACAGACATCGCCGCGCGCCATATCCAGCTGCCGCTCGATGGTGACCGGGGGATTATCGGGCCAGTGGACCATGCCCGTGTGCAGCGGAACCGATACATCTATCCACTCATCCGCCATGAGAACGCCTCCTTCGCAAAGAACAACACACTACAGACTATACACGCCCAGAGTGGCGATGCTGCGATTCTGCCTCTGCCGCAATCGCCGCCTATCGCGTATACTACGGGTGTATCGTGCGTCGCTCGCTTCACCTGCCGGGGAGGGAATAGCCGATGGCCCAGTTGCGTATCTTCCTCAGCCATAGCTCGGCTGACCGTGATTTCGCCGACGCGCTCGCCCGTGCGCTGCGAGGCGCGGGCGCGGATGTCTGGTACGACGAGACGCACCTCGGCACCGGGCAATTGCTCGACGAGATCAGCGCGCAGCTGCCGACGCGCCCGGTGTTTCTGCTCGTCGCCTCGAAGGCGGCCTTTGCCTCGGACTGGGTCAAGCAGGAGTGCAAATGGGCCTTCAACCTCTATCGGCGCGAGCCAAACCGTATCATGCTGCCCATCGTCGCGAAGGCGCTTGACCCGGCGGACTGGAACGCGATGCTCTGGCTCGAAGACTTCCGCCGCATCGAAGCGCCCAGCGAGAAACCCTATCCTCAACACGAGGCCATCGAGCACACCCTGCGGCTGCTCGCGCTGACCCCCGCTGGCGAAGCACCCGCGCCGGTCGCACCACAGCCGACCGAGAGCGTGGACGACCTCATCACCCGTGGCAAGGCGTTGCGTGAGCAGGGCAAGCACGCAGAAGCGCTGGCTCTCTTCGAGCGCGCCACCCAACTAGACCCCAACTCGTATCTCGCCTGGCACAATGTCGGCTACTCCCTTGATGATGTACAGCGCTACGAGCAGGCACTCGTAGCCTATGATCGTGCTATCGACCTGAATCGGAACGATGCGGCGGTCTGGTACAACAAGGGCATCACCCTATATAATTTGCAGCGCTATGGTGATGCGCTCGCAGCCTACGAACAGACGGTGGCCCTCGACCCTACGTTTGCGGACGCCTGGGGTAACAAAGGTCTGACCCTACACATGTTGAATCGTGACACCGAGGCACTAGTAGCCTGTAGTCAGGCGCTTGCTCTCAACCCAAACCACATGAACAATTGGAGAATAAAGGCAGACGTGTTGCGTGGGCTGGGGCGCGTGAAAGAGGCGGAGGAGGCGGAGGCTCGGGCCAAGGCGCTCGGAGGATAACGGGTGGCGAGGTGAGTGATAATCCACGTTCGCGGCATGAATGCCGCGGCTAATCCCGCGCGCCACAGATCGCCTGCCCTCAACGGGAGGAGCAAACGACCAGGATTAGCCACTCCCTTCGGGACACTTCTGGCTCCCCTCCCTTTTAGGGGAGAGGTCGGGGGAGAGGGCCGCCTATTCCGCGAATATCTCTGCCACTGGAGTGGAGAATCCCGGCACAACGTCCATGCCGTCTAGCGAGTCTTGCTCGTTCAGAACTGTCGCCGACTGCCCTGGACGGAACATCTCGATGGCGCGGCGGACGCGGTAGACGACCCAGACCATGCGTACGCCCGCATCAAGCCACATCGCCACCTTCTCAGCGATTTCGCGTTCGCGATCCCGTGAGGAGACGACCTCAACCGCCAGGTCGGGTACCACTGGATTCCAGTTTGGGGCCGAGGCCTCGGGGGTCAGGCGGCTGGTCTGGATGAATGCGATATCTGGCGCGCGTACTGTGTCGGGGTTACGCCCGAGCAGGAAGCCCGTCTCCGCGCCATAGATTTTGCCAAGACGATTGGCGCGGATATATGCGCCCAGGATGACATGCAACGCGCCAACGGTGTCTCCATGATCGGCGAACGCAGGCGGCATGGCGCGCATCTCCCCCCGGATTAGCTCCAGGCGCAAACCCTCAGAGGGAAGCGCGGCAAACTCTTCTGCTGTAAGTAGCCCAGGCTGTACAGACATGGAACACCTCGCGCTGGTCGCCAGTACACGCGTACCCTGGCGACTCGTGGTAACGCCTGACCTCAGGATACCATACTGCGGCCATGCAGTCCGAGGAGAAGGCTCATGCGCACGTCTGGTTCTGGTCCCCCTCTCCCTTTAGGGGGAGGGGTTAGGGGAGGGGGCCACCCGTCGCCACCCATCCGCGCACGAGCGCCTCCGCCTGCTTAGCGAGCGCATCGAGCGGCAGCGCGGCGTCCAGCCAGGTGATGCGCGTATCGGGGCGAAACCATGTTAGCTGGCGGCGGATGTAGCGATGGGTCGCCAGCTTGAAGCGCTCGACCGCCTCGGCCAGCGACAACTCGCCACGCAGGTGCGCGCCGATCTCGCGATAGCCCAGGCTCGACATCGAGGGCAGCCGCCAGTCGTAGCCGCGCGCCACCAACCCCGCGGTCTCCTCGACGACGCCTGCCGCCAGCATCCCATCGATGCGCGCATCGGCGCGGGCATAGAGCACGGCGCGGTCCATATTCAGGCCCAGCAGCAGCGTCCGGTAGGGCGTGGGGCGCGCGCCCTGCTGCTCTGAGAAGGGGCGGCCCGTCACCAGGCAGACCTCCAGTGCGCGAATGACCCGGCGTACGTTGGTCGCGGCGATCTGCGCGGCGGCGGTGGGATCAAGCGTCGCCAGCCGCTGATGCAGCGCGACGGCTCCCCGCGTGGCCGCCTCGGCCTCCAACTCGGCACGGAGCGCGGGCTGCGGCGCAACCGTGGGAATCGCCAGCCCATCCACCACGGCGCGGATGTAGAGGCCAGTCCCGCCCACCAGCAGCGGCAGCGTGCCATCGCCGCTCAACGCCGCGATGGCAGCCTGGGCATCCGCCTGATACTGCGCCAGCGTATAGCTCTCGTCGGGCCAGACGACATCGACCAGCGCGTGAGGCAGCGCCGCGCGCTCGGCGGGAGTTGGCTTGGCCGTGGCGATATCCATCAGGCGATAGATCTGGCGCGAGTCCGCCGCCACCGCCGCGCATCGGGTAATATCACGCAAGCGTTCGGCCAGCGCCACCGCCAGCGCCGTCTTGCCCGTGGCTGTTGGCCCTACCAGCGCCACCAGCGGCGTCGTACCCGTCAAGCCTGTCGCATCTGTGGCGATCACGGATACCCTTTGGTGCGCGGACGCCCCGCCTGCGCGCGGACGCTACGCAGATGCTGGTTGAGGTGGCGTGACTTCGAGAAGCTCAGCGTAATACGGTTGATGCGGTCGCCGAGGATGCCGCCAATCACCGACCCGGTGACCACCGCGACGGGCAGCAGCCAGGGCAGGTCGCGCACCAGCCACCACGCGCCCGCTCCGCCAGCTATGATGCCTGTGACCACCCAGAAGAAGCCCGAAAAGCGACGGATGAACGCGCCGATGCGCAGCATAATGCCGCTGTAGAAGCGCTCAGCGCCTAGTGCCGCGCCGAGACTAATCATCGCGGCAGCCAGTAAGAGCGCACCCGTCAGCGCGGGGTGGTCTGTGAACAGATGCGGAGCCGACCATGCTGACTTTCCCAATGACGGCAACGCGGTGGTCTGCTTCGGCAGGGTGAAACTCGCCAGCAGCACGGTATGTTCCGTTGCCAGCGCGACCAGGAACCCGAGGGCCGCGCCCGCCAGCGTCGTGTTGAATCGTCCCGGCCAGCCTCTGCCGCCGCTGCCAATCAGCGCGCCTGGCGTCGCGATCAGCGCGGTCAGCGCCAGCAACGCCAGCATCAGCGGAGCGCCCATCACCAGCCCAGGCGCCCACATCGCCAGCAGCGACGGCAGGAGCGCCAGCGCCGTCACCGCGAGGCCCATCGCCAGCAGGAGCGCGCCGAGGAAACCGAGATTCAGCGGACGCCCCAGTGGCGGCGCGGCATGCTTCACCTGCGCATTGGCGGCCACCGCGGCATGAACCTGTGTGGCATAGGATGCGCTGCTCTGCGGGGCGGTTGTCGCGCGGGGGGCGCGCACGATCTCCGCAGTGATCGGCACGTAGATGTGCTGCGCGCCGGTCACGATCTGTAGACTGCTGTACTGCTTGCCCTTCGCGGCGATGCGGGACGTTTCGGCGGTCAGCTGCACCAGCGTGCTCGAACCGCTGAACGATTGCCGGTCGAGCGTAATCCAGGGATGCGGCGAAATAATCTGCCCGTTGACGCTGGCGCCGTTCTGCCCGCGAATCGTGATGCTCACCGTGCCGCGCTGGCCCGATTTGAGCTGGCCAAAGTCAATCGTGCGCGGCTGAACTGTCACCAGCGATGCGGTGGCGCTGGGCGCGGCGCTGGCGGCGGCGTGGGTCGTTGTGCCGCGTGCGGATTGCGCCGACTGTGCGGGTCGCGCCTGCGCGCTCTGGCGTGCGGAGGCCGCTGACGCTGCGGCTGCCACCGGAGCCTGCGCCTCCTTGAGAAAGGCGGCTAGCCCCGCCGCCTTGTCGGTCGTCCGCATCGTCGCGGCTAGCACCGCCTTGACCGCCTGGCGCTCGCCCCATTTTGAGAGCCACGGATCGAAGCGGCGGGCGTAGAGGTGTTCCGCCGCCTCCTGTGGGTGGGCGTTGCAGAGCGCCACGAGCTCGCGCAGGGAATGGGCGCACTCGCCCGTGCGGAAGTACATGCCCTCGGGGTGGCTCAGCATTTTCTGGAAATCGGCGACCGAGCGGAAACGGCCCTCACGGTCCAGTTTGGTCGCGCGCTCGATGGCTACCTGCACATAGGGCGAGACCTGCGGATTGCGCGAGTTGAGCGGCGGCAGCGCGAACGGCGTGCTGGCGGGATCGTAGCCCGAAAGCAGCTGGTAGAGCGTGCAGCCGAGCGCGTAGACATCGGCGCGCGGATCGGTCTGCGCCTTGCCATACTGCTCCGGCGGCGCATAGCCTGGCGTGCCTAGCACCTGAGTATCGCGGGTGCGCCCCGGCACAAAGACCCGCGCGATGCCGAAGTCGATCAGCTTGATGCGCCCGCTGCTCGTCACCATGATGTTGGCGGGCTTCAGATCGCGGAAGATGATTGGAGGGCGGCGATTGTGCAGATAGGTCAATACATCGCTAATTTGGTCGGCCCACGCCAGCACATCGCGCTCCGGCAGCGCCTTGCTGCCCGCCGCGCTCTGCTTCTGCTCCAGCGTCTTGCCCTCGATGTATTCCATGACGAGGTAGTGGCGCGAGCCTTCGGAGAAGTGGCCTGAGACGCGCGGCAGCCCCTTATGGCGCAGGCCCATCAGCATCTCGGCTTCCTGTACAAAGGCTGCGAGCGCCTCCTGCAGCTCGGAGGGCGCGAGGCTATCCTGGCTCATCTCCTTGATGGCGACCTGCGTGTTGTTGCGGATATCGGTCGCCTGGTAGACGGCGGCCATGCCCCCCTGGCCGATGGCGCGGCTGATGACGTAGACGCCAGCCAGGCGCGACTGCGCGGGGAGGCGTCCGGTGGGATGCAGGGGAGCGGCGGTTGGACGACGCGAGGCGCTGGCAGCGGGGTGGATGACCGTTGCGCCTTTGAGTGCATAGCCGCATGAGTTGCAGTACGTCGCGTCAGCGCGATTCTGCGTACCGCAGTGCTGGCAATTGACCATCTCCCCCGCTGCTCCCTGACGTCGAGCCAGGCTCGCTCCCTGCCTGGCAAATGGCACACCTTCCAGGGGAAACTACGGCTCGCGCAAGGCCGATGTTGCAGATAGCGTGCCGTTAGTTCCCAAGGCTGGCTATTTGTCGCGCCGTGATATCGCCCTTTGCAGGGTATAGCGCCGCGCGCATCGCGTCAAGAGCGGCGGCGGAGCGCGGTCGGCGACAAACGCCGACGATTCCCTCACTATCTCAGGAAAATTCGGGCGAGAGGCTAGTTCGCCGAGGACGCATAGCGCGCCAGCACGGCGGCGAGCGCGGCGTTGGATGGCTCGACGAGCACACCGCCATCGGGGAATACGATGGTGGGAACGCTGCGCATGCCGTTGTTCAGCGTCTGCACCATCTCCGCCGCGTCTTCGTCGTCTTCGATGTTGACCTCGCGATAGGGGACGCCGAAGTCGGCAAAGATACGTTTGGCCCGGCGGCAATCGCCACACCAGGTCGTCGAATACATCGTAATAGTGGCGGGATTAGTCGTGGATTCTGTATCTGCTGTGGGGTTGGAATGGATCATCGAAACTGCTGGACCTTTCAGGGAAATATTCCTTAAGAATCGGGAGAGATACCCTCACTATAAAAAGTATAGTACAGGAGAAACATCACGGCAAGACCTAATCGAG
>JAICKD010000752.1 GCA_025928125.1 Ktedonobacterales bacterium | reverse complement strand
TTCAGGATCGCGCCCGCCGTCAGTTCCAGCGTGGCGGGGTCGCGCCCCTCTTCTTCACACGCCTGGCGCATCCCCGCCAACCGCTCGGCCACCACCTCTGGCTTCGTGTGCCAGGCGGTGTTCCAGGCGTCGGCGTAGCGCGCCACCAGTCGCAGCATTCGCGGGCGGCGCGCGCCAATCAGGATCGGCGGCCCTTTGGGCGAGGGGCCGCGCGGACGCAGCACCGCATCGCTGGCGCTATAGTATTCGCCCGCGAAGTCCACCTTTCCCTCGCGCAGCAGCGGCACGATGATCTGTAACGCCTCCTCGAAGCGGCTCGCCAGATGGTCGAAGGGGTAGCCAAAGGCGGTATACTCCGGCTCATGCCAGCCCGCGCCCAGCCCCATGATGAAGCGGCCGTTGCTGATCTCATCGATGCTGTCGGCCATTTTGGCGGTCAGCGCCGGATTGCGGAAGGAGGTCGCGGCGACCATCGGGCCAAGCTGAATGCGTGAGGTGACGGCGGCTAGGGCGCTGAGGAACGTGAGCGACTCCCACTGGCCGACTTCTCCCTCTACGGGATCACGAGCGATGAAGTGGTCCGCCACCCAGAACGAGTCGATCCCTGCCGCTTCGGCTGCCAGGGCCAGCGCGCGTACATCGCTGAAGCGCGGCGTCGTACCCTCGGTTGGCGTATCATCCAGCGACGCCAGATAGCCAATTTTGAATGTTCTGCCTGAGGTCGCTATTGGCTCTGCCATGTGCGCTATTCCTATTCTCCCTGGTGTGCCAGATTCGCCAGATGCGCCGGGCCAACCCGCTCATCATCATCCGCGTCGGCGCGCAGATGCTCGAATGGGGTGTGGCAGGCGCGACAGTAATACTGATCGGTTAATAGCTGCGAGCCAAAGAGCGCCAATAGCTCGACCTCCGCCGAGCCGCAGAAGGGACAGATCACCGCCGGCTGCTCTCGCTCTTGTCCTTCTTCCTGACGCTTCATGCGTGTGACTCTTTTCGCCGTTGTTTGCCTTTGCCCGTTTTGGCGGGCGCAAGCTGGTAGGTAGCGGCGTCCCAGCGGTCCCACGGCAGCGGTTCGGTTAGCTCCCAGTGGTCGCCGACGCGGCGGAGCGGCAGGTCGAAGCCGACCGTGCCGAGCATCGGGCCGATCACCGCCAGGAAGCGCGCGCGTAGCTCGTCGGGGGTGGCATCGAGCATGCCCGCCGTCTTGAGGGAATCGCCCTCGCCAGTTGGGCCGAACCAGCAGAACACCTCATCCCAGACGCGACGAAGCGCCTGCTGCTGGGCCTCACGCGCCGCGCCGCCCTCGCGCGCCATCCGCCGCACCCAGCCCTCGCCATGCTGCGCGTGCATCCGCTCTTCCTGCAAGACCTTGCGGCTGCGGCCTGCCAGCGGTTCAAAGGTGGAGTCTTTGCCCGCCTCGAAGACGAGGGTGAGCGCGTTGTCGATCAGCACATTGGCGGCGACGAAGTCTTCCCAGCCGCCGAACGGATCGCTCAGGCAGGCGAGCGCGGTAAACGCCGTGCGCGTCTCCGGGTCGGTCTCGGCGCCCGCGCTGGGGTTCAGCGTCTTCAAGACGGGATAGATGGCGCGCGCGTGGCCCAGTTCGTCCTGCGCCATGGCGGCGGCGGCCACGCTCGATTCCAGCGTCGGCGCGCTGCTGCACCACTCGGCGTAGCGCCTGCCCAGGAAGTATTTGTTATCGGCTAGCCGCGCCATCAGGGCAAAGATCGCCTCGGTGGGCGCCTGTGTGGTTGTCTCGCTCATGAGTGTCTCTCCCGCTCGGACTCTCTCGGCCATAAATGGCCGGAGTAAGGGGCGCGGGCCATAAATGGCCTCAGTGGGCGTTTACGCCCATTCGATTATCTACTCCGGCCTTTCAAGGCCGAGACCGCCCCATCAACGGACAACGGAACCCCGTCACGACGCGATGACCGTCACCATTGCGTCACGCGGGACGACGACCATCTCGATCCAGGCGAACTCGTCGTAGATGCTGCGGGCGTAGACGCGGGCCAACTCAGGATCATCCGCCTCGACGGTACCCACCTGGTGCAGCGGGTTCTCGTATTCGCGCCGCGCCAGCACCAGCCAGACTCGGTCCGCCATCACATGCCGATGGGGGGCGTTCTTGCCCTCCAGCGCATCGGGCTGGGTCGTGGGATCATCCAGCGCGTCGTATTCGGAGACGTAGCTCATA
>JAICKD010000086.1 GCA_025928125.1 Ktedonobacterales bacterium | reverse complement strand
TATCTCATGCAGCACGATCTTCTCTTGCTGAGTAACTCAACCGTTTTTGGCATGAAACCGTTGGAATACGCGCTGGATGTGGTGAAAGAATTTCTGGATGGCGAAAGCGCCCTTCCCTTTGTCCCCTATGCAAAGGCCGATTACGAAGGCTACACACTGGGAGTACAGAGCATTCTAACGCCGCTCGGCGTCACGGTTGTTGGAATCCATACGGCGCCCAACCCACGTCAGGTAGTAGAGACGGCCCGCGCGCTCTTCGTGGGAGGTGGCAATAGTTTTCGCCTCCTCAAGGCATTACAGGAACACGACCTCCTTGCCACTGTGCGCGCGCGTGTCGAGGCTGGCGAGATGCGCTACATGGGATCGAGCGCGGGTACAAATATGGCCTGCCCCAGTCTACGGACGACCAATGATATGCCCATCGTCCAGCCAACCTCCTTTGAGGCGTTCGGATTGATCCCATTCCAGATTAACCCGCACTATCTCGATTCCGATCCTCATTCCACTCACCAGGGAGAGACGCGCGCTGATCGCATCGAGGAATTTCTGGAAGAGAATGATGTCCCTGTGCTGGGGATGCGTGAGGGATGCTGGCTGCGGCGGCGCGCTTCCACGCTCACACTGGGCGGTGTCACGGGCGCGCGCCTCTTTACTCGGAGCGCGGAGCCGCAGGAGATCACCCCAGGTACAGATCTCTCCTGGCTGCTAAAGACGCTGCCTCGCTTTGATTGGCGTGGTTAGCCGCCGTCTTCGTCGTCCTCGTCGGGCCAGCCCGCCTCAGTCAGAGATTGCTGGCTCGGGGCGCATGAGTTGCTGCGCCAACTCGCCCACCAGGTCATAGCGGCCAAACGACGGCATCAAATAGCAGCCCTGGATCAGTCCGCGCGAGCGCGCCGTTGAGATCACCTCATACGCCAGCTCGATGCCGACCTCGCGCGCGCGATCTCCTGCCTCGCGCAGCCGGGCGCGCACCTCTTCGGGGATATCGAAGCCCGGCACCTCATTGTGCAGGTATTCCGCCTGTTTCGAGCTATGCAACGGAACCATGCCCAATATCATGGGTACGGGCATCGGCCCAAAGGCATCCCTGAATCGCTCCAGTGGCTCCATCGAATAGATCGGCTGCGTCATGATGAACTGTGCGCCCGCGTCCAGCTTCTGGCGGAGGCGGCGTATTTCCAGTTCAGTCTCGGTGAGCCGCTCATGATCGGCAGAAGTGTCTTCGCCGGTCATGTCGTCGTCCATCAGCAACTTGCGCCGGGTTAGCTCGCGCTCGACATCAATCGGCTCATTACGCATGTTGAGGCCGAGCGCCGCGCCATAGTGAAAGTTCGCAGACATGCCAAGCGCGGCGCCGCCCGCGTCGAAGCCTTCATTCATGCCGCGCAGCAGGCGGATCAGGCCCACCGAATCCACATCCCAGACGCCCGTGAGATTCGGATAGTTGCCCGCATGCACGGGATCGCCGGTCAGCGCCAGCACATTGTGGAGGCCCAATGCGTGCGCCCCCAGCAGGTCCGATTGCAGCGCCATCATGTTGCGGTCGCGCGTGGTCATGTGCAGGATCGTTTCGAGGTCGAGCGTATCACGCAGCAGGCGGGCCAGCGCGATACAACTCATGCGCACGCGCGCCATCGGGCTATCGGCGATGTTGATGAACTCCAGGCCGCGCGCCTTGAGATAAGCGGCGCCATCGAGGATCTTCGACGGGTTCAGCCCTTTCGGTGGATCGAGCTCGATGCTCACAACAAAGCGCCCATTGCGCAATGCCTGCTGGAAACGCGTCCCTTCATCGGCGCCTGCCGCGTCCTGCGTACCCGCGCCAGCAAGCTCGCTTTCGGCCAGCGGCGTCGTCACCGACCAGACGCGGGTGGCGCCCTGCGGCTGATAGCCTGCCAGCGCATCGCGCATGGCAGCGATATGCGCAGGCGTCGTGCCGCAACAGCCGCCAATCAGCCGGACGCCACTCTCGGCGAAGCGGCGGGCATAGTCGGCGAAGTAGGCGGGCGTCGCGCCATAGAAGAAGCGGTTTTCCACCCGCTGTGGCAGGCCCGCGTTTGGCTGCGCCGAGAGCAGCAGCTCATCCTCAGAGCCGGGCGCGACCTGCCGCAGCGCCGTCGACATCCGCTGCACCACATCCTCGATGCCAGCCGGACCCTGGCTACAGTTGCTTCCAATCACGGCAACACCGAGGCTTGCCAGCGTGCGCGCCGCCGTTTCGGGACTGTCGCCGGTCAGCGTAAGCCCATCTTCGCTAAAGGTCAACTGCGCGACAATCGGCAGATCACCCGCCTCACGCGCGGCCAGCACCGCCTGGCGCAGCTCGACGAGACTGCCGAAGGTTTCGAGGATCAGCAGCTCGACGCCGCCCTCCATCAATGCCTCGATCTGCTCGCGGAAAGTGGCGCGCAGGATGGCCAGCCGTGGCTCGCTATCGGCGAGATCGGGTATCTGCATCTGTCCGGATGGGCCAACCGCACCCGCGACGAAGACCGCCTGCCCCGAGACTTCGCGCGCCTCGCGCGCAAGCTGGGCCGCCCGGCGATTGATGCGCCTCACCTCATCGCCAAGACCATACGCCGCCAGCTTGATCGCATTCGCCCCGAACGTATTGGTCTCGATGACCTGCGCGCCTGCCAGGATGTACTCGCGATGAATCCGCTGCACCAACTCTGGGCTGGTCAGCGCCAGTTCATCAAAGCAGCGGCCATGCATCTGGCTTTCGCTGGCCCGCGCGTAGAGCATTGTTCCCATCGCGCCATCACAGAGCAATGGACCCTGCCGGAGCCGTTCAAGAACCAATTCACCCATATATCGCCTTTTGCCTTGACCTTGCGGAATCGCGAACAGAACGCAGGCGCAGTCTTCGCCTGATTGATGGCGCTCGCGGACATCTCGCCCGATTATAGCATCCCCGCATATGGCCGATAAACCGCGCTGCCCATACGTCGCGGCAAAGCACAGAGGGTTGTGAGGCAACTCATAGTGAGCCAGGCACGTAACATGCTAAGCTAACGGCGACCCACCCCAAAGGGCGCATACTACGGAGACAGACCGCCACATACAGACCGACACAGACGTGGAAAACCTCCTTGTCACCCTGGATTCGCAACAACTGAGAGCTTCCTTCGTATACCAGGCAGAGTGTTTACTATCGGCGCCATGTGATGAGAGCCTGATAAGGCCACAGTAAGAGCTACATAAGAATTAGTCACGCGAGGATGACAAGGGTCGGCGTGGAGTGCGTATATTATGCTGGCGGCACAACCGCTATCCAGTGCCGCCAGTAGACAGCAGGAGCAGGCAGATGGCATTGTGGCGACGATTCGTGAGGATGCAGGGTGGTTTGCGTGGGAAACGGGTTGGCATCCGTCTAGCGTTTGCCGCGATGACGCTGGCCGCCGTTGCGACGCTCACGCCAATAGCGACCGCACATGCGGCGCAATTGACGAAAAGCGACAGCGGATTTCCGGGTTCGTTCGGTGTCGATAGTTGCACTACATTGACGGCGGCGACCGCCGAATTGATGCCAACGCAGTTCTACGTGGCAGAGCTAGGCGCGGGCGCATACAGTCTGGATTGCGTGCAGCAGGATGTTATGGGCTACGTCGGCCAGGACTATGTGCATGGCTACTGGGGACTGAGCGGCCCCAACGGCACGACTGATCCCTATGCCTACGGACAGCAACAGGGCCAGGCCGCGCTGGACGCCTGGCACAACACACCTGGGGTCGCCGGAATCACGATCTTTGCCGATGTCGAGTATGGATTTGGCGGCTGGACGAAACAGCCAACCCCCGAGCAGCAGCAGCAGAACGTCAAGTTACTCAACGGCTTCCTCACCACCATTGCCGAGGCGCAATTCGTGCCGGGCGTCTATATCAACAACAATGACAAGACAACCTGGTTCCCGGCTGACTACGTCTCGCAAGCGCCATTCGTCTACTGGGTCGCAGGTGGTCCCCTCTCTGGCACAATGCCCGCGCCATGCGATCCAGCTGGCTTTACGCTTCCGCCCGTCGTGCATGGCTGGCAGTCAACGGTATCGCAGACTACGTTCGCCGGGCAGAAAGCGGAACTCTGGCAATATTGGCTGAGCGGCTTTGGCTGCGACGGCGACTTCAACTACACGCTGCAGACCGGCTACCACGCCTTCCTACCGAACATCTAGCGCTGATTTCCAGCCGCGAAATAGCTGATCACGCGACCTCCGCCTGAGACCAGACGCTCAGCGGAGGTCGTCTCGTATGCCGGAACGGCGGGACTTGCGCGGCAAGATGTGAGATGGCGGTGGATCGATACCGTAGTTGTTATATGGCTCCCAACGCTGAGCGTTGAGCGCCGTGCCTCCTTCACGCTGGTTATCCCGGAATACAAGCCTTTCGCGGTCTCCCGTCATCTGTGCGGGCGGCGCGTTAAGGAAGCTTCTTGAGTAAAACATCTTATTGCGTTGAAGGATACGGCCTGCTATAGTGGGGGGCGTTAACAAGATGCGGGTGGAGAATTCTTCGCCGCGCAGTTGTTCGCAGCCACGGACGTACGCGACGGATGGCCAACGACGGCCAATGACAGGGTAACTAGGGGGAAATTCATGACCCGATCACGCATCCGCATGCTCACGCTGGGGGTCTCATTGCTCATGTTGCTGTCACTGCTGACAGCCTGCGGCGCGACGACCACCCCAGGAGGCAACACATCCACGAAGAAGATTCGTGTCGGTCTGGTAACGGACGTCGGCGGCCTCAACGACAAAGGCTTCAATCATCTCGCTGATCTCGGCTTGCAGAAGGCGCAGACGGACCTCGGCATTCAGGGCGATGTGACCGAGTCACACGCCGCCTCAGACTATGTGCCGAATCTGACCAGCTATGCCTCCAAGGGCTACGACCTGGTCATCGCAGTCGGCTTCCTCATGGCCAGCGCCGTCGGACAGGTCTCGCAACAGTATCCGAATGTGAAGTTCGCCATCATCGATAGCACCCCCGCCGACGCACAGGGCAACAGTGTGGACCGCTCGAATGTCGTGTCGCTGCTCTTCAAGGAGCAAGAGGCCGGTGCGCTGGTGGGCGTCCTGACGGGCATGATGGAGAAGCAAGGGAAGACGCCGAAGCAGTCCCATAAGGTTGGCGCGGTTGGCGGCCAGAAGATCCCGCCGGTCGATCACTACATCGCTGGCTTCCAGTGGGCCATGAAGATGGAGGATCCTTCGTCTACGGTCTTCGTCGACTACTCTGACGACTTCACTGATCCCACGAAGTGCGCTGACAAGGCCACCTCGCAGATCTCCCGCGGCGCGGATGTTGTCTTCCAGGTAGCTGGTGGCTGCGGTCTGGGCGTGCTGACGACAGCGCAGACCAAGGGCGTCTGGAGCATCGGCGTAGACACCGATCAGGCCGCAATCTCCCCGTCGGTCATCGCCAGCGCGGTCAAGCGCGTGGATACCGCCACCTATGACGCGATCAAGAGCGTCACTGATGGCAGCTTCAAGTCTGGTATCTCGACGTTCAGCCTGGCGAACGATGGTGTCGGCTTTGTCAAGGGCAACATCCCCATACCAGCCGACATCCAGGCCGAGATCGACAAAGTCACGGCTGACATCAAGTCGGGCAAAGACACGGTGCCGGACACGGTTGCCTAGACCATCGACACGATCCATGATGTAGCGTAGAAAGGGCGGGCGCCTCAGGGTGCTCGCCCCGCCTCTATCTGCGCTATACTGCGTGAGAGTTCCCCTATTGTCTCATCATCTCATCGCGCTTTGTGGCGTGAAGGAGAAGACCGATGACCGCACCAACCGCACCACCGCAGCAGCGAGAAGACGCAGTGAGGCCCGACATCGCAGGCTGGGCGCGCCGGGCAGCCAAAGCCATGGCGGTCCCGATAGGCTCGGTGATTTTCGCCTTTCTCATCGGGGCTGTCATCTTCGCCATCTCAGGCAGCGATCCGGTGCTTGCCTACCAGGCAATGGTCTGCGGCGGCTTCGGCCTCTTCTGCTTCGGCGGCGAGACACCCGCGCTCCAGGTCGCGAACACCATCTTCTTCCTCACCCCACTGATCGTCGCGGGACTCTCCGTTGCCTTCGCGTTTCGCGCTGGCCTGTTCAACATCGGCGTGCAGGGGCAACTGATCGTGGGCGCCATCATCGCAGCGATTGTCGGCATTCGACTGGGCAACTGGCCAGGCATCGTGCTGATCCCACTCGTTTTGCTGGCGGGCATCGTCGGCGGCGCGGCATGGGCCGGAATCGCAGGCGTGCTGAAGGCGATGACCGGCGCGCACGAAGTTGTGACCACGATCATGCTCAACTATGTCGCCTACAATCTGCTGAAGTTCCTGGTCGTCAACGGTCCGATGCAGGCGCCGAATAGCTCCGCCATCTCACTGCCGGTGAGCCAAAATGCGCAGTTGCCGACGTTCATCCCGGCGAACTCCACCTTTTTCGGCCAGCCAGGCGGGGTCTATCACGTTGACTGGGGGCTGCTCATCGCGCTGGCGGGGGCGATGCTCTTCTTCTTCATTATGCGGCGAACGGCGCTTGGCTACGAGATTCGCGCCGTGGGCCAGAGCCAGCGTGCGGCGCGCTACGCGGGCGTGAGCGTGCGCCGGACGATCATCGTGACCATGCTCATCTCGGGCGCGTTCGCTGGCCTGACGGGGGCGCTGATGATCTCGGGCGGCTCGCTGCATTACCTCTATTCCGATCTTGCCAACGACAGCACCGGCTTCGACGGCATTGCCGTGGCGTTGCTCGGCCTGAACTCCGCCATCGGTGTGGTGCTCTCGTCGATCCTCTTCGGCGCGCTGCATGCTGGCGGCTCGGTCATGCAGAGCGACGCCCAGATCTCCGGCCGTATCGTCCAGATCTTGCAGGCGGTGATTCTCTTCAGCCTGGCGGCGAACTTCCTGCGCACCCTCAAGCTGCGGCTGCCCGGGCCAGGGCGCAAGGTGGCCGAGGCGTCGGGTGAGGAGGCAGTCCAGGACGAGTTCCAGGCAGAGGTCAGCTCGGCCGCGACCGATATCGACGGCAAGGCGTGAGGAGGAAGCAACAATGGACCTCATAGGTCAGCTACTGCACCTGTTCGTCTCGGGTGACTTCTGGCAGCTTGCCTTACGCAACGCGGCGCTGCTCTCGTTGCCCGCGCTTGGCGGCGTCATCTGCGAGCGCAGCGGCGTCGTCAATATTGCCATGGAAGGGATGATGCTGACCGGCGCATTCTTTGCCGTAGTCGCCGCCCAGGCCTGGCATAACGCCTTTCTGGCGGTCCTTGTCGCGGCCATTGCGGGCGGCCTCATGGCGCTGATCCATGCGGTGGTCTCCATACGCTTCCATGCGGACCAGATCATCAGCGGCATCGCGATCAACATCGGGGCCATCGGCCTCACGACGTTCCTGAACGCGAAGCTCTCCAACTTCCAGGGGCTACCGCAGGTGGACCTCGCGGCGCGTCTGCCGCAGGTCACTATTCCTCTGCTGAGCAACATCCCCTTCTTCGGGGAGGTGCTCTTCCAGCAGAACATCATGTTCTATGTCGCCATAGCCTTGCTCATCCTCGGCAACATCATGCTCTTCCGCACCCGCCTGGGCCTGCGCGTACGGGCGGTGGGCGAGCATCCCCAAGCGGCCGATACGGCGGGCATCAACGTCTATCGCCTACGCTATGGGGCAGTGATTGTGAGCGGGCTGCTTTCCGGCCTCTCTGGCGCCTTCCTCTCGATTGGCATCGCCTACATCTTCAACGACAACATGACCGGCGGGCGCGGCTACATTGCCCTGGCGGCGATGATCTTCGGCAAGTGGACGCCGTGGGGCGCGTTTGGCGCCTGCGTCATCTTCGGCCTGGGCGACGCCCTGGGCGCCAGTTCAGGCGCTCTGAGCGTGCCGCTCTACTTCCTCCAGATGGCGCCGTACATCCTCGTCCTGATCGTGCTGGCAGGGCTAGTTGGCCGCAGCACGCCGCCAGCGGCGGACGGCGTTCCCTACACCCCGGAGGCCGAATAATGTCTGAGCAAGGGCAAATGGTGGACGCACCGAGAGCGGACGCGGCTCAGTTGGCCGTCGATATGCGCCAAATCACGAAGATCTGGCCGGGCGTCGTAGCCAACGACCATGTCAACTTCAGCGTGCGCAAGGGCGAGATTCACGCGCTCGTCGGCGAGAACGGCGCCGGTAAGACGACGCTGATGAATATCCTCTATGGGCTGATCAAGCCGACCTCCGGCGAGATCGCCATCAACGGCAAGACCGCACAGATTCATAGCCCGCGCGACGCTATCGGGCTGGGCATCGGCATGGTGCATCAGCATTTCATGCTGATTCCCGTGATGACGGTCGGCGAGAACATCACGCTGGGTTACGAGCCGGTGACGCGGGGCGACTTCTACGACAAAGCGAGCGCGCGCCAGCAGATCGAAGAGCTTACCCGCCGCTATGGCCTGACGCTCGATCCCGACGCACGCACGGGCGATTTGCCGGTTGGCCTGCAACAGCGGGTCGAGATCGTGAAGACGCTCTATCGCGGCGCCGACATCCTGATCTTGGACGAGCCGACGGCGGTGCTGAGGCCGCAGGAGACCGACGAGCTATTCGGCGTGCTGCGGGGACTGGTGCAGGGCGGCAAGACGATCATCTTCATCACGCACAAGCTGCGCGAGGTGATGGCGATCTCGGACCGTATCACGGTCATGCGGCGCGGGCATGTGGTGGGCCATCTGGTCACGTCGGAGACCAACGAGCAGGAAATCGCGCGCATGATGGTCGGACGCGATGTGCTGCTGCGTGTGGAGAAGTCGGAGGCCAAAGCGGGTCCCGTCGCACTGAAGGTAGAGCATCTGGTGGCGGAGTCGGACCGTGGCGTGCCAGCGCTACGCGATGTCTCGTTCGAGGTGCATCAGGGCGAGATTCTGGGCATCGCGGGCGTGGAGGGCAACGGCCAGAGCGAGCTCGTGGAGGTGCTTGCCGGCACGCGCTCGTCCACTGGCGGGCAGGTGCTTCTTGGCGACCG
>JAICKD010000432.1 GCA_025928125.1 Ktedonobacterales bacterium | reverse complement strand
CCGGAACGACTGGCGCAGGCTGCCCACCTTGCGGAAGGCGATGCCAATATAGAGCAGGATCGCGGCGGCGGCGAAGACCACCGCCAGGATGGCGTCGCGCGTCGTATCGCTCGAGACCGAGCCGGTTACTGAGTCAACGTTGGAGGAATAGGCTGGCCCGAACTCGTGAATCAACTGGCTCGTGATGTTATTCACGTCCTTGGCGTTGTAGGCCGTCTGCGTGTTGATCTGATACGTCTGATTGTTCGCGCCCGGAATGACAGTCGTCACCTTGACCGCGTGCTGCTCAGCGGTGGTCGTTGGCGTCGCCGTCGCGGTAGCCGTCGGGGCAGCGGTAGCCGTTGCCGTGGCCCCAGCCGTGGCGGTGGCGCCGCCCGTGGCGCTCGCGGTGGCGTTCGCCGTTGGGGTGGCCGTGCTGGTGGTCTCGACGGGCGGCGGGTCGCTCTTGGGCAGGTTTTGCAGCGCCGCCTTGATGTCGTCGGTCTTCACCGCCTTATCGAAGAGAACGACCATCTGCGCGGTCGGTGTCTTCGTGTCCGCCGGATAGGCGACGGTGTACATCGTCTTGGTAATCTGCGCGCCTGGATCCAGCTTCTGCAGCCGCGTCTTTACCTCGGCCTCGACGTTCTTGCCAATGGTATTGTCGAAGGTGATATAGGCATAGAGATCCGGCGCGGGCGTGTTCTTGACATCGAGCGGCCTGGTCGCCAGCACGTTCACGTCCTGCGCATGGTCTTTCACCATCACCTGCTGGACCTGGTCGGCCGTCACCGAGTTGCTGGCGAAGACCACGTTGACCGTGCTGCCGCCAGTGAAGTCGATGCCCAGGTTCAGACCCCAGAAGATGAGCGCCAGCAGACCTGGGACGATGACCACCAGCGAGATGCCAAAGAAAATGTATTTGTAGCGCGTCAGATGAAACACTGTCTATTCCTCCCCACCGGAAACCGTATTCGTAGCGCCTGCGCGCCGGGATGTGGGCGTACCGCCGTTACTTCCGTTGCCAGTGGAGGCAGCGCTCGTGTCGTCGTCCTCCTCAACGTCTTCTGCTTCGCCGCTCGTCTCAGCGGCTACCGCAACCGAGCCACCGCCCGCCAGCGCCAGCGATCCCGCCCGCTGCGCCCGCCGCTCCGAGGGGCGATAGCGCGGCAGCTTGAGCGCGCTCTGCGGCAGTCCATAGAGGGCTGGATGCTGCGAGATGCCCGCAAGCTGCAACACATGCAGGAAGTTCCGCGTCACCACCACCGCCGTGAAGAGGCTGAGCAGCACACCCAACGCAAGGTTGATGGCAAAGCCGACGATCAGGGTCGCGCCAAAGTTATTGCCGAACCAGTACAGAATCAGACAGGTTATCAGGGTCGAGAAGTTCGAGTCGCGGATGGAGGGCCAGGCGCGCTTGAAGCCGAGATCGACGGCTGAGGCCATCGTGCGGCCCGCGCGTAACTCCTCCTTCATACGCTCGAATATCAGGATATTGGCGTCCACCGCCATACCAATCGTCAGGATAACAGCGGCGATGCCCGGCAGCGAGAGGGTGACGCCGAGCAGCTTAATCACCGCGAAGAGCAGCAGCGCGTAGAGAATCAGCGCGAGGTCAGCGATCAGTCCGGGCAGCCGATAGTAGATCAGCATGAAGAGGATAACCATGCCCAGGCCGACGATAGCGGCGCGGATGCTGAATTCCAGCGCCTGCTGGCCGATGGTCGGGGCGATTTCCTGGCTGCTGACCGGCTGCAGCGGCAGCGGCAGCGCGCCATATTTGAGCAGCGCCGCCAGATTTTGGGCGTCGGTGATGTTGCCGATGCCGGTAATCTGCCCGTTGCCGTCGATCTCACTCTGGATGGTCGCCGACTCGATGACCTTATTATCCAGCGTGATCGTCAGGAAGTTGCCGACATTCTGCGCTGTATAGGTAGCGAAACCGGACTTGGCTGGGCCTGTGAAGGCGAAGGTGACAATGGGCTTGCCGGTGCTTGAATCGAGGCCAGCGGAGATCTGGTTGGTATCGAGCTGCGAACCGGTGAAGCGGACGGGATATTGCCCCGGAGTGACGGTTGTGCCGACATTAAGCCCCTGGGTTCCCGTATCGATGATATTCATCTCGCCGGTCTTGCCCAGGAGGGCGCTCGCCTGCGCCGCGTCGGTGAAGCCGGGAAGCTCAACCAGAATCTTGTCGTTGCTGGCGCGCACGGACGCTTCGCTCACCGCGAGGCCCTGCGCGATACGCCGGTTGATATTGTCAACCACCTGCGGCATCACCGACTGTATATCGCACTTGGGATGCGCCTGCGGACAGCTTGCCTGGAAGACGAATTGGACGCCACCTTGCAGGTCCAGACCTTGCCGTAGCTCTAGCTTATTCTGATATCCGGCCACGTTGATCGATGGCCAGTGAAACACACTCTGGAAGTCAACGTAGAATGCGCCCCCTGCCAGCAATAGAACGAACAGGAGAAAGAGCAAAGTCTTGCCACGACGCATGGAGAATTATCCCCCTCGCTTAGTTTCTCCGGGCGACGGCCAAAGTGACTTGCTGGCCCGGATGGCGCCCATCCTCGCGCTATCCCGAAAGTTCTCATCAGGTAGGCTGATCCATTAGCTTCAGGAGTAGGCAAGATACAGATAGTGGAACCAGGACATTATCCTGGCTAGTATAGCTGAGACGCGGCCCACTGTCAAATCGCGCATGACCGCCTTAACCCGCTCCCCATCAGGGCTGGCAGCTTTCGCCGCTAAAGTTGCGCTGACGCTGAAACGTTCGGTGTGACAGTGGGTGCGCTCTCGGTCATTCACAGGGTACTACGCGACGAGGATGCTCCGGGTTCCCACAGGCGAGACATTTTGGTGGGGTTAGTTTGCCCGTGGTGTAACGAATAGCATGACGCAGGCGAGGTTGGTGATATGCCGGGTTCGCGACCTGCGGGCGAGATTGGTGATGCGCCGAGTTCGCGGCATGAATGCCGCGGCTAATCGCGCCCGGTGCGTTCGCTCGTTGGTGGGATAATCCATGCGGCATTCGTCTGGTAGCCCGCGGAGGCGGGCTTTGCGGCCAACGGCCCCTAGGCGCGGCTTCAGCCGCCAGCGCATTTTTAGGCCACGGCGCGTTTCATCAAGACTTTATCGTCGGGGGGTGACCACCTCGTCCTCGGCGTCGTCCATGTCGGGCGTGGCGGCGGCGCGCAGATGGAGCGCCTCGCGGGCGATCAGGCCGTTGGGGAGCTGGCGCAGACGATAGGCGGTCGCGTAGTTGACGCCCTCGGCGAAGAGATCGAGATTCGGGCTGGCGATCACCAGGCCCATGCCCAGCTGCTGCGCGAACCGCACCACCAGATCGGCGTTGCGCTGGTCCATCCGGGCGAACGCTTCGTCGTGCATCAGCAGGCGGAGCGGCGCATTCGAGACGGCAAACTGCATCGCCGCCGCCGTCAGCAGCAGCACATAGACCGGCACGCGCTGCTCGCCGCCGCTGCCGAAGCCCGAGACCGCGCTATCCCACGGGCGCACGCGCGGATCGAGGTCATCGCAGTGCAGCAGCGAGATTTCCACCCAGCGGCGGTAGTCAAGCTGCTCGACCAGCGCCTCAACCGACGCCTGCGCCTCGCCTTTCATCTGCTCGTCCAGCCAGCCCGCGAAGATGGCCGTCAGCTGCCCCTGCACACCCGCGGGCATCGCGTGGCCATGCTCCAGCAGCGCCGCCGCCACCGCGACATGGTCGAAGGGGATATCCTCGTGGCGGGTCAGTCGCACCGAGAGCTTGAGCGAGAAGCGGGTGTTGCGGGCGAAGAAGCGCGCGGTCTGCAGCCGCTCGTTCAGCCCGTTGATGATGCTGTCGGCGCGGGTGAGCTGGTCAACCAGATGGCTCACCACCTCGCCGAGGATGATCTCGCGCACGACGCGCGTCACCCGCTGCGAGAGGTTCTGCTGTAGCTGCTCGATGG
>JAICKD010000325.1 GCA_025928125.1 Ktedonobacterales bacterium | reverse complement strand
CGCGCCTGATCGGCCTGCTGGCCCAGGCATTCGCCGCGTTTGGGACGATGGTCGGCTTGTTCACCATCGCCGTTGGGGTTGGCCCGCGCAGCGTCGGCGACATCGTCTTCCACCTTGCCATTCTGGCGGTGTTGGGATGTGGAATAGTACTTACCGCCGTTCTCGATAGGCCACACGGCGCCAGAGCATAGCAGCTTGAACGCGCTACTAAAGCACTGCGTGTACAAGAGCATGAAGAGTATCCCCGACGACTGGTGATGACACAGGGATGATACAATGCGGCTGTTTTGAGCAGAGGCAGGCATAGTGGAAGCGAGACGGGCGCGTTACCATGGCGAATCAGTGGACTGAGGAAATCGTTTACATCGCCACCGAGGATACTATCCAGCTTGCGGGCGCGGTGATGTCCCCGGCTGAAGACATAACTCCTCAGGCCACCATTGTCTGGATTCACGGCAACGCAGCCAGTTTCTATGACCGGCCATACGTCCTGATAGGACGGGAGTTGGCGCGGCTTGGATATACCGTCGTGCTGGGCAACACGCGCGGCCATGACATCGCGACCACACTCTGGAAGGCGGACGACAACTCGCCAATGGCGGGCGGCGGTGGTAGCGGCTGGGAGCGGATGGAGGAGTCGCCACGCGACCTGGCAGCATGGATAGATTTCGCCACCACACGATCATCAGGCACAGTGCTGCTGGCGGGGCATAGCAAAGGCGCGCAGAAGGCGCTGCTCTACGCGGCGGAGCGACCGACTTCCCAGTTGGGCGGCGTCGCGCTGATCTCGCCCGATCTGCATGGGTTGCGCATCCCCGGAGATTTGGAAGCCGCCCGCGCGCTGGTGGCTGAGGGACGCGGCATGGAGGTCATTCCCGCGCAACCGTGGGCGCCCTGGTATCGGCAGAGCGCGCAGACCGTCGTGAGCCATGCCGAGTTAGCGGACCGGCTGCTCAGCGCCGAAAACGGCGCGCCGATCATCGCGTCTATCCGCGTGCCTTTATTTGCCACGTTCGGTGGGGACGAGCGCAACGCATCAGCCGAGCTGGCGATCATTCGTGAGAAGGCGACTGCGGCGGCACATGTCACCACCGAGATCATTGCGGGGGCCGACCACTTTTACCGCGCGCACGAGGCCGATGTGGCGCGGGCAATCGGGGGCTGGGCCAGCGCTCTCTAGCTCTTCCTCCACACGATTCCCACTTCATGGGAAGCAGATTGGACGTGCTCAAACCCATGTGATATGCTCACCAGTGTATCTCTATTATGTGTTTTTACGCGATGTCATGCACGGGCAATGAAGCACTTTCTGGGGAAGTTCGCGCGCAAAACATTGGAGTCTCGACCTGTCGCTTCTAGTAACGTCGTGGTGTGGGGGGTTGGTTTCTCCGAAGTCGTGTGTCTACCTGAAGTCATCATGCGTCCGGGTATGGTTGCGGCGTCTACTGTCTCGTAAGAGCAGGAGTACTACTGATGAACGACGAAATAGCCTTGTTTATCGATTTCGAGAACATTCGCTACAGCATGATCAATGTGCAGCATCGCGAGCCTGATCCGCAGGAATTGATCGGCATTGCCCGGCGATTCGGCACGATTATGGTGGCTCGCGCTTACGCTGACTGGACACGCCAGCCAGAGTTTTTCAAAGGCAGCCTGATGGCGGCCATGATCGACCGTGTGGATTGCCCGGCGAAAGTGCGCGAGCGGTTCCGCCAGAACAACGGCGCCCCCTACAATCCCCAGGGCAGCTTTTATGACCGGCACGATACCCATCAGGCTGATGATGAGAGCTACGCTGACGACGAGGGCGACGAGGCCAATGGCGAACAGCCGATGGATATCTATCGCGATGAGCCGATGGAATCCGCCGAAGACGACGCGGAGTACGCCGACGACGATTCGCCCCAGGACGAGCAGGAAATGTCGCTGGAACACGATGGCGAATCCGACGACGAGATGGACGAAGGTGACGAGGAAGGCGACGGCCAGCCCGAGCGGCTCGATCCAGGCTACAACTACAGCAATGGCAACGGCAACGGCAACGGCAATGGCGGTAACTTCTATCAGCCACAGCAACAGATCATCACTCAGAGCACTGTTGACCTCAACATGCTGATGGACATGATCGAGACGGTCTTCGACCGACCCTCCATCAACACCTTCATTCTCATGAGCGGCGACCGCGACTTCACACGCATCTGCGCCCGGCTCAAGCTGCGTCTCAACAAACGGGTGATTGTCGTCGGCATCCCTGGCACGGTCAGCCGCGATCTGATGTCCGCCGCCGATCAGTTCCTGCCACTTGGCGCGGGCGGAGCGGTCTTCTCGCCGCAGACATCGAACCATCGCGGCGTCGCGCCACACTCGCAAAGCTACGGCCCGGCGTTCACGATGCCCAGCGGCCCGGTCATGCCGGATGAGCAGGGCTTCATCCAGTTCCTCGACTACATCGACCGCCACTGGTCGTGGCGCACGGTCAGCGGTGTCGCCAACTTCATCGGCGATCCCTACAACCCGAAGAATCGATTCCGTGGTCGGCTGACCCGTGACTCCGCCCGCGAGTTGCTGCGCATCTGTGTGGATGACGGCATCCTGACGCAGACTTCTGATCCTATCAACGGCGAGAATCTGCGCCTGAACCGCGATCATCCCGTCGTGGTGATAGGTTTGGGCGACGCGGTCGGGCGCTAACTGTGGCCAGTGAGACGGGTGAGGGCGCGCGGAAGCGCAAGCGCGTGCTGGCGGTGGATGTTGGCACCGGCACGCAGGATATCTTGCTCTTCGAGAGTGACCGCGCCATCGAGAACTGCTTTCAGATGGTGATGCCCTCGCCCACCGTCATCGTCGCCGAACGCATCCACCGCGCGACCAGTGCGGGGCGGCCCGTCTTGCTGACTGGGCGGACGATGGGTGGCGGCCCCTGCGGCTGGGCGGCGCGCGACCACGCCCAGGCGGGATTCGCCTGCTACGCCACTCCCGACGCCGCCCGTACCCTCGATGACGACCTGACCATGGTCGAGCGCGAGGGGCTGATCGTCGTGGACGACGCTGAGGCGATTCGTATCCGCGAGCGGGAAGGCGCGCGGCTGGTCGAGATCGCGATGCATGACTTCGACGGCGGCGCGATCTATACGGCGCTGACCGCATTCGGCGTTGATCCAGATGTGGATGCGGTGGCCGTCGCCGCCTTCGATCATGGCGCGGCGCCGCCCGGCGTGAGCGACCGCCGCTTTCGCTTCGACGCCATCACTGAGCGCGTCCGCGAGCGGCCCGATGCGCTGGCCTTCGCCTATCGCGCCGAAGATTTGCCAGCCGACCTCACCCGGCTGGCGGCGGTGGCGGCCGATGCCGTGCTCTACGGCGACAGCGATGGCGATACCCCCGTCTTCGTGATGGATACGGGCGCGGCGGCGCTGGCGGGCGCTTTAGAAGACCTGGTGGTGCGCGGCCATGAGGAATGCCTCGTCGCCAATATCGGCAACTTCCACACGCTGGCGTTCCACCTGCGCGATGGACAAATCCTCGCCCTCTTCGAGCATCACACCGGCCTGCTCGACCGCGCCAAGCTAGAGGGCTACCTGCGCGAGCTGGCGGCGGGTACGCTGACCAACGAGCGCATCTTCGACGACAGCGGCCACGGCGCGCTCACCCTCGATACACACATCCCCACGGATGGCGCGACGCCTTTCCTGGCGGTCACCGGTCCCCGCCGCGAGCTACTGCGCGGCTCAGCGCTCGCCCCCTATGAAGCGACGCCGCACGGTGATATGATGCTGGCAGGCTGCTTTGGGTTGCTGCGCGCGGTGGCGGCGCTCGATAGCGGCTTCGCCCAGGCAGTCGCGGGCGTGCTTGGCGAGCGGTAATCAGCGATTGCTCACTCGGTAGGCTGCATCATCGTATTGCCCAGATGATTACACGCTACACTTCTTTGCCTATAGACATGGCAAGAGAATGCATGTACACTTAGTCCACCAAGGAAGCTCTGCAAGAAGTATGAAGGGCGAAGGTAGAGCATGCGATTACGGTATAAGCGTATCCTGATATTTGCTCTCCTCCTCTGCTCGCTGATTATTCCTGGATGTACGCACGCAGTGGCGCCAGTCAATCCATGTCCTCCTGAGATCTGTCGCGTGGTGATTCCACCGTGCCAGACGTCAGATCTTCCAGGCCAGGGCATACCCCATGACGCTTCGGCTCAACTCGGCTTTCAGCCCTATGTTGCGACGTGGATTCCAGATACTGTGCGTTGGTATAACGCCCAACCGTACTCGTCCGACCCGTCCGCGATCCATCCGCTGCCGTGGATGCGTCTCGAATACAGCTTCAACTTCCCGCGCCCCTACAATTCCTACGCACCGCATGCGGTGATTGCCTTCGATGAAACCACACAGCCGCTCAGCCTCACCACCAATATCCGCGTCCCTGGCCAAACACTGGCGGTCACATCGAAAACGCCAGTGGATATCAACGGGTACGCGGCGACGCTGTTTGAGTTGCAAAGTTCAGGCGCAGCAGGCGCTACGAACGCGACCCGTGTGATTGGCGTCCAGTGGCAGGCCGGGACACTATGGGTGCGCATCACAGCGGTGACCAATGGACAATACTTTCTCGATAGCAATGGAAACAGCAATGATGTCCTCGCGTGGGATGGGACAAGTACAGACGTACTCCTGCGCGTGGCGAGAAGCGCTCAGGTCTATACCGGCTGCGACAAGAAAGCATCTGGCGATCCATCGCCCAATTAACAACATGGCCAGCATCGTGGCCATGTCACGTAACAGAAAAGGTGGCTCCATGGAACGATATCTGCGCCCGCTGGCTATTGCGGTGGTGGTCGTCGAGGTGTGTGTCGCGGCTTTCACCGTTCCCGTGCTCTACGTTAATCTCTTCTTCTTTTTCGGATTTCGGGGATTGGCTGCCAACCCAGTGATCGTCCAGGCGCTCACCATCACCGGGCTGACTCTCACCTTTGTTCTGGGCATTCTGG
>JAICKD010000423.1 GCA_025928125.1 Ktedonobacterales bacterium | reverse complement strand
TGATGGCGCATCGTATCACTCCTCGAAGACCGCGCGCGACCGCGACCGCCTGCGCCAGTGGCAACTGGAACTGATGGGCTGGAAGCTGCACCGCATCTGGTCAAGCGACTGGTTCGCCAACTCCGCGCGCGAGACGCAACGCGTGCTGGAAGCCGTCGCGGAAGTCATGTCTACACGGGCCGCGACCACCGCGACAGAGTCCGACGAACACGACGGCGATGATGCTCGCGCATTCAGTCAGTATGCGTATGCGCCAGACGACGAGGAATCGCCCCAAACCGAGCCGCCGATGGCTCAACCAGCGGTTCCAGAAGCAGAGCCAGAGCCAGTGACGCCTGCTTTAGATGCGGGTCAAGCAGCGCGCTGAGGGCCGCGTTCCAGCGGATCGAGGAGTAGAGGCAGCAGTGGAGCGCTCTGGCGCCGCTGTGGCTGGAACGGCGAGCTAAAGAATGGCCACACGCCAGCGTGTTCGGCATGGCGACCGGCACGCTAGTCATAGGAGTGCTGGGCTAGCTATGTCGACTACAATCGCGAAAAAAGTCTGCCCGCACTGGCAGTTTGGTACGGTGTTTGCTATAGATGGGTTAGAGGCAGGCGGCTCCGTACGTCCGCCTGTACGACGTGGCGACAGATACATTAGTCATAGGCAGGCCGCGCAATCATTGACGGCAAGGCGCCTGTGCGGTATTCTGATGGCGCAGCACGGCATTGGAAAATGGCGGAGTCATACGCTCTGTACAAGCGACGCACAAGTGACACACGTGTGTTGGCGCGTTAGCGTGTCGAGCGATCCGCCGGTGCTGCATGGTGTTGCATGGATGAAGGAGTAGGACGTGCCGCAAGCTCCCGCAAAAAGCGCACTTGCTCCCGGAACGATCATTCGAAACAACTATCGCATCGAAGAACTGATTGGCAGTGGTGGCTACGCGAATGTCTATCGCGCCACCGAACTCACTTTCGGCTATGAGCGTGCGATCAAAGAAGTGCTCGATCCGGACCCCGGTGTTCGCATGCAGTTCCAGCTTGAAGCTCGCCTGCTTATTGACACCAAACACCCTAATATTCCGCGTGGCTACTATCTCCTCGACGATAAAGGGCGCATGTACCTCATCATGGAGTACGTACATGGCAAAGACCTCGAAGAGATTTTGAATGATAGCCTGAAGAACCGCAGGCAGCCACTCGAGGAAAAACAGGTGTTGCAGTGGGCCATTGCCGTCTGTGACGCGCTGACCGAGATGCACTCGCTCAAGACGCCCATCATCCATCGTGACATAAAACCTGCCAATATCAAGATAACGCCGGACGGTCGGCCGGTGCTGATCGACTTCGGACTGGCGAAGCTGCACAAGCCAAGCAAAAATACCCAGGCCGCCGCACAGGGCGTCTCGCCGGGGTTTGCGCCGCCCGAACAATACATGGCCAAAGGCAAGACGGACGCACGGACGGATGTCTATGGTCTCGGCGCGACACTCTACGCCTGCCTGACTGGTCGCGACGCCCCCGAAGCGCCTGCACGCCTGCTCGCTCAGACCGGAGCCGTGGGCCAGGGCGCCGATCTCAAACCCATCCGGTTTTACAATCCACAGGTCAGTGAGACGACCGAGCGCCTCGTCAAGAAAGCGCTGGAGCTTTCGCCGCAACAGCGCCAGCAAACCACCGCTGATCTCCAGCGCGAGTTGCAGAACGCCCTCAAGGGAGGCAAGGCGGGGCCAGCAACGCTGGATATGGGGCCAGTCTGCGCGAAGTGCGGCACGCAGAATCGCCCAGGCTTGCTGAACTGCTCTACCTGCGGCACGCCTCTCGGTTCAGCTGGTGACTCGCTCACTCGCGGCTCGGGAAAGCGCCCGAAGGCCGCGCCAGCCGCACCCGCAGCCTCGGGCATGCGCGGCACGGCTCAGATTCCCGCGATGCCCGCGCCGCCCGTGGCGCATCCACTGGCCGATGATCAGCGGACCAAAGGCACCCTTATCGCGGCGCAACAGCGCAGCTCCAACAAACACCCCGCCGTCTCGCCATCCGCATCGGCTGCGCGTGGCACGAGCAAACAGCCAGCGGTGTCCAATTTGCCGTCACCATCGATTCTCAACTATCCTGGGGGTGGCGCGGCAGCGGCTACCGCCGGGAACACGGCCCTCGCGCCACGTGTCGCGCCGACGCCAGCCAACCCACCGAAAGCGCTCAATCGCGCAACCGGCGCGCCGGGAGCGGTGGGATCATCCACTGCCGTGAAGTCATCCTGGATTCGAGTTGGCCAGACGGCTCTGGGTGGCGCGGGCAAAGTGGTGCTGGCGTTTGGCTTCGTCGAGACGCTCTGGGGAGCGCTTATCATCGCGCTGGGCGTGGTGATGGCGGTGACCAAAGGCAACAACTTCCCCATCGTCACATTCGTTGGCGCGTGGCTCATCATCGTGCTGCTGGCCAGCCTGATCGGCGGCCAGGCGATCAGTCGTCCAGTCTATCGCCGCAAGCGCGTGAGCGGATTCAGGCGCGGCCTACAGGCCTTCGGGCTGCTCGTTTATTCAGTCGTGGTGCATGCCGTCGCGATCTGGGGCGTTACGACCTACTCCAATCTGCAGACTGGCGCCACCGTCGCCATCATCGCGTTCATCGCTTTCGGCCTGAATGTCCTGTTCATTGGTATCTTCACGATGCTCAATATGCTCAACAATTGAGCGTGCTCAGCAAACTCAACAAGCTCAGCAACAGACACTATCATTGAGGGGGAGCGTCTCCCATGCCCCGGTCGAATCCGGCGCTCGCGGCACAGCACCCCAACCCGATGTTCCGCATCGGCGCGCTGGTCTATGGCCGTGACGATATCCTGCACCTGGAGTTTGGCGAGCCAGATTTCCCCACGCCAGCCCACATTTCCGCCGCCGCCCTGACCTCCATTACCAACGAGCGCCAGGGGTACGGCCCCGGCAATGGCATTGCTGAGCTACGTGGCGCCGTCGCCGCGCGGGTCCAGCGTGTCAATGGATTCGCACCGACTGCCGAGCAGGTGGTGATGACCGCGGGTGGCACGGGCGGGCTGATGGGCAGCCTGCTCACACTTTGCGCGCCCGGCGACATCGTCCTGACGCCCGACCCCGGCTGGCCTGGCTACGACGCGATGCTGGCAATCGCGGGCGTTGAGCGCGCCTACTATCCGCTGCTGCCGGAGCGCGGCTGGCTGCCCGACCTCGACGCGCTGGAAGCCGCCATTACGCCACGGGCGCGTGTCCTGCTCATCAACTCGCCCTCGAATCCCGGCGGCGCGGTCTATCCGGCGGAGACCATCGCCGCGCTGGTGGAGATTGCCGCCCGGCACGATCTCTGGCTGCTCTCCGATGAGTGTTACGATGAACTGGCCTTCGACGCGCGCCATATCAGCCCTGCTTCGCTCGATTCCGATGGGCGCGCGCTGACGGTGGGCAGCTTCTCGAAGACGTATGCGATGACGGGCTGGCGCATCGGCTGGGTGGTCGCGCCGCCTGCGATTGCCCCTGCCCTGGGGCTGACCACCGCCGCACAAATCAATAACCTGCCGCTCTTCGTCCAGCGGGCGGCGCTCGCCGCGCTCGAAGGCCCGCAGGAATGCGTCGCCGAGATGCGGGCATCCTACCGGGCGCGACGCGACCTCGCGACGGGGCTGCTGAGCGAGCGCGGCCTGCTCGAGTATACCCCGGCGGGCGCGTTCTATCTGCTCGTTCCAGTGGCGCGGGCGGCGGGCTACGGCGCGGACGAGCCGTTCGATACGTTGGCGTTCGCGGAGGCGCTGATCGCCGAGCGGGGCATCGCGCTGGCGCCAGGGATGGCGTTCGGCAGCCGCACCGCCCGCTACGTGCGCGTCTCGCTGGCCAGCGCCCCCGACGTGCTGCGCGCGGGCATCTCCGGCCTGCTCGACTTCGCCGCCACCTGGCGAACTCGCCCGTAATCCGCCACTGCTGCGCAATACCGCGTAGGCCAATAAGGTTATGTCAATATTCCGGGAGAGATGGTACCATGAAGCCATAT
>JAICKD010000351.1 GCA_025928125.1 Ktedonobacterales bacterium | reverse complement strand
GGCAGCAGCATGGCCGCGATGGAAAGCGTCCGCGCGCAGTCACGTGGTGATGACGCGACCGCCCGCATCGGCCAGCTCTTCCGTGGATGGGGCATCGCCACGCCGATTGCCGTGGTCGAGACACGTCTTGGCGCTCCGGGCCTGCCGGTGATATCCACTGGTGGCGTGCGTTCGGGGCTGGACGCCGCGCGGGCGCTGGCGCTTGGAGCGACGCTCATCGGTATGGGCTTCCCCTTCCTGAAGGCAGCGAGCGAAGGGTTGGAGGCGGTGCGCGCCTTCCTCGACCAGTTCCTCTCGGAGTTGCGCGTGGCGATGCAACTGACCGGGGCAGCCACCATCGCCGAGATGCGGCAGCGCCCGGTCGTCGTCACAGGCATGACGCGCGAGTGGTTGGCGGCGCGCGGATTCGAGCGTGACCTGCATGCGATGGCCCGCCGCGGGATGCCCGCGCGCGGCAAATAGCCACTTTGAGAGATCGCAGAGCAAACCCACGGCTTGTGGTACGTATCCTGCGAACGTACCGCTCTACAGAGACATGATTTCCGCACTGGCTCTACTCTGGCTCCCCCCCTCCTGTGGGTGAGGGGGGTGGGGGGTGCGGTCCAGGAGATGAGGTCTCAGACCTTGGCCATGCGAAAGTCGACTTCATGCGCGTGAGCGAGGTGTAAGTTATTGCTGGGCCTTGCGCATTGGCATCTGACGTGCCATACTCGAATTGTGAGGAGTCGCAAGGATCGCAGCGCATCGCGTTCTGTATATCGCCTTGTGTTGAAGCGTTATCATTTCACATCATCCATACACACGGCCATCGTAGGTAGTTGGGCTGGATTTGGCCCAGATTCTACTTGCTGACCACGGAATCATCAGATGGCCCGCCACCGGACCAGCCACTCAATTTGGATAGCTCAGGCGCTTTGCCTTTGCTAGAGCAATGAGGAGGTATGTGTCATGGGAGTGTTACGAGTGCTCTCACACCGTGGAGATGATCGGTACACGTGGGAGCGAAGCGCGGTAGAGGTCGGAGATCCCGAGGCTGTCGCCGCCGTCAAGGAGGCCGAGCGCATCTTTGCGGAACAGCGAGAAAAAGGCGCGACGGCCGTCAAAGTAGCGCCGGGCAAGCCAGCCGAGCGAATTGACCGATTTGACCCCGAGGCTCAGGAAATCGTCATGATTCCGCGAGTCGTCGGCGGCTGAGTGATGAACTCGCTCAGTGACACACTTGGCGCGGTCGCAGTGACCACCATTATCCTGATTCTGGTGGGTAAGTTCGTGCTGATGCTCTGGTCGTGGCCCACACTCAGCGCGCGCATGTGGCCCTGGCTGCGCATGCAGAAATGGTGGCCAGTGCCTGCTGAGCGCATAGCGGAAATGCTGCTGCACGATCAGCTCACACCAGTACAGTATCGCCAACTCTGCGACTCGGGATACCTGGATCTCGGCAGCGCGATGCATCCAGGCAGGACCTACCGCATTCCACGCGGGCCGGGCCAGGTGCTGGTGATCGAACACGAACGTGTGAGCGAACGGCTCTGCGTGCAGCCAGCCAGTGGCGGGCTACCAGAGGCGGACGTTGTGCTGATGCATAAGCTCCTGATCGAGGCGGATGAAGAAGGCTACCTTCACACAGCAAACCACTTTCCACGCTCGATCTGGCACTAGCGCATCAGGACCATACCAGCAGCCACGCGCGAGCTTGCGCACCGGAACCAGAAATGGCAGCCTCATAGGTTGAACGCTGCCCTCTCTGGTTCTGTGTGTTTTCCAGCCACTCCTCGTCCCGATGAGCATCGCTTCATCACGCATGTATCGCCCGCCTCAGTTCGTCTCCGCTCCCCATCGCTTGACGCCGCTCCACGCCGCCTCCTACAATCAACGGTGGATGCTAACAGACCGGCACGTCGGTTCGCAATCCACGTTCTCTCGGAGATACGCCATGGACAAACACGATACTCCGACGGGCGTGCAGCCACATATGGCAGGCCAGCACGCCACCCGCGATAAAGACGCCACCCGCCAGCGCCTGCTCGACGCGGCGGAGCAGGTCTTTGCCGAGAAGGGCTATCACGGCACCGTTGTGGATGACATCATCCGCGCGTCGGATAGCTCTAAGGGCGGCTTCTACTTCCACTTTCTCAATAAACAGGCCATCTTCCTTGCACTGGTGGATAAGCTGGTGCCGAAGCTCGCCGCCGCCATCGACCGCGCCATCGCCGGAGAGCCCGATCCCGTCGCTCAACTGGACGCGGCGTTGCGCACCGTCCTCGAAACGTTTGGACGCCATCGGCAGCTCAGCAAAATCCTGCTCATCGAGGCGGTGGGCCTGGGCCATGGCTTTGACGAGAAGCTGATGCATACCCGTGGCCGCTTCGCGGGCATGATTCAGGCGCACCTCGACCGCGCCGTCGTGGCAGGCGCGATTGCGCCGCAGGACACGACGCTCATCTCCTGGGCATGGTTCGGCGCGATCAACGAGATCGTCGTGCGCTGGCTGGCCATGGGAGAGCCGAAGCGGCTGGAAGACACGCTGCCCGCCTTGCGCTCGCTGCTTTTGCGGTCCGTCGGCGTAGCGCTCCCAGATATTGAGAGGAGCGGACGCCATGGCGCATGAGGCCGCCACCGCCGCGCACGGCGACACACGCCAGACGCTGCCGGTGCGCCTGGGCGTGATCGACTACCTGAACTGCGTGCCGGTCTACGACTGGCTGCTGGAGCAGATGACGGACGGCGGCACGTCAGGCATTGAGACAGTGGCAGGGACGCCCGCGCAGATGAATCAGGCGCTGCTCTCGGGCGCGATTGACGTCTCGAACGTTTCGAGCGTCGCCTTTGGCGAGCATGCCGATGAGTGGCTGCTGGTCCCTCATCTCTCGGTCGCGGCGCATGGCGCGGTTGAGAGCGTGCTGCTCTTCTCGTGGCATGACGACTGGCGCGCGCTCGATGGAGGCAGCATCGCCCTGACCGACCACTCGGCAACCTCGGTGGCGCTGGTGAGGCTGCTCTCGGAGCGGCGCTACGGCATCCAGCCGCGCTATGTGACACAGCCGCCCGACCTCGACGCGATGCTTGCCGAGCACGACGCCGCGCTCTTGATTGGCGACATCGCCTTGCGCGAGGGCTACCTGCGGCGCGCCATCGCGCGCCGGGGCCAGCCACACGTCTTCGATCTGGCGACCGAGTGGCAGGCGTGGACGGGGATGCCGTTCTGCTTCTCTGTCTGGGCGGCGCGCGCCGAGCGGGCGGAGGTCATCGCCGCCAGCGAGGTGGTACGGCTGCTCCACGACTCCAGAGCGCGCGGTATCGCCGATCTGGACCGGCTGGCGCGCGAGGCGGCGGCGCGGCTCAACCTGCCAATAGCGGTCTGCGCGCGCTACCTGCGGTTGTTGGATTACGACCTGGGGCCGAGCGATCTGGACGGCCTGCGCCACTTCCTGGAAATGGCCGTACTCAATTTTCGCTGGTCGGATGTACGATTCATCGGCGAGTAGCGTCTTTGCCTTACGGCCCCTCCCTTTTAGGGGAGGGGGTAGGGGGAGAGGTCAGAGGATAGAGGGCGAATGCGATGCGACAACTGGACATACTAGAGGGGCAATTCGCCCGCCACGAGACGCTGCCACGCGAGGCGGTGCTGAAGGCCGATCTGCTGCGTACCGGCATCTCATTCGATGAGGGCGCGCTCATCCGTCCCGCCGGGGACGGCGAGCATCCGGCGCGGGAACACCAGCCCAAGTCTTACTTCATCTTCTCGTTCGACATGGTGCGCCAGAAGCAACTCGACGAGACGCAGAAGTGGCACGCGCCCGAAGAGATCGCGCTGACGGGCGGGCGCTGGAACCTGCGCCGCACCATCGTCTCCACCCGGCTGAATCCCGCCTCGCCGTACCGCGTCGCTCCGCACAATGGCGCGCTCTGGCTGCACATCGACGGCGAGCCAGTTGCCGAGGTTGGCCTGCGCGATCTGCCTCCCTATTATCGGTCGAAGCTGCCAGATGACCGCCCGGTCGCCGAGATCGCGCCCACCATCGAGTGGGGCTATCTGCTCTATCTGACCGTCTTCCGCGTCTGCCAGTATTTCGGCGCGAAGGAAGAGTGCCAGTTCTGCGACATCAACAACAATTACCGCCAGCAAATCCAGGAAGGGCGGCCCTATACCGGTGTCAAGTCCGTGGCGGATATCATTGCCGCGCTCGAAGCCATCGACGCCAGCGGCAGCGAGAGCCAGGCGTACACCATCACCGGTGGCAGCGTGACGTCCACTTTGCAGGGCAAGAACGAGGTCGAGTTTTATGCCCAGTACGTCGAGGCCATCGAGAGCCGCTTCCCTGGTCGATGGATCAGCAAGGTGGTGACGCAGGCGTGGCCCGTCGCCGATGTTAAGCGGCTCAAAGAGGCGGGCGCGCAGATATACCACCCGAACTATGAGGTGTGGGATCCTGACCTCTTCCCGAAGATTTGCCCCGGCAAGACGCGCTACATTGGCCGCGACGAGTGGATCCGCCGCATTGTGGACGCCGCCGAGGTCTTTGGCCCGGCGCGCGTCATCCCGAACTTTGTCGCGGGCGTCGAGATGGCGCGACCGTACGGCTATACTGAGGTGGAGGACGCGATTCGCTCGACCGCCGAGGGGCTGGAGTTCTTCATGTCGAAGGGCATTACCCCACGGTTCACGACGTGGTGCCCTGAGCCGATGACGCCGCTGGGCGACGCCAATCCAGAGGGCGC
>JAICKD010000534.1 GCA_025928125.1 Ktedonobacterales bacterium | reverse complement strand
GTGACTGCAACTCCGAGACGGTCGCCGGACCCCCCATCAACTGCTGTAGCATAGCCAGACGCACCGGGTCGGCCAGCGCCTGCGCAAGCACGTAAAGCTGGTCGCTCTCACTCATCGCTTTAGCCTCCCATCATGTTGTCCTGGCGCATTGTAACCATCAGCGTATGATGATGTGTTCAATACATTGATTCGTGCTGATATGTTACCGCGCCTTCGCCGCGCTGTCCAGATTTCGAGAACAGTCGTATCTGTCGTGAGATGCCTTGAACGGAGAAGAGACGATGACATCCCCTTTTCGCGAAGTTCTGGAGCGAACGCTAACCCACGCACTCACCTATCTTGAGCATCTCCATGACACCCCTGTTGGCCCGACGGCCTCGCTGGCTGAGCTACGCCAGCGGCTTGGCGGTCGGCTGCCACAGGCCGGGATAGAGGCGGCCCAGGTTATCGACGAACTCGTCGCCGACGCGGCAGGTGGCATTGTCGGCAGCGCAAGTGGGCGCTTCTTCGGGTGGGTCATTGGCGGCTCGCTTCCCGCCGCTCTGGCCGCCGATTGGCTGACGGCGGCATGGGACCAGAATGCGGCTCGCTATACTGGTGGCGCAGCCGTAGCTGTGATCGAGGAAGTGTGTGGCGTCTGGCTCAAGGAAATTCTTGGATTACCAGCAGCGGCCAGTTTCGCGCTGGTCACCGGCTCGCAGATGGCGCACGTGACCTGCCTTGCGGCTGCTCGACAGGCGCTGCTGGCGAGACGAGGGTGGGATGCCGAGCGTGATGGGCTGACCGGCGCCCCGCGCTTTCGCGTGCTGACCAGCGCCCAGCATCATGGGTCGCTCGAACGCGCGATACGCTTATTGGGTTTTGGAACGCGGTCCCTGCTTGAGTTGCCCGCCGATGAACAGGGGCGGCTTCTCCCTACAGCGTTGAGCCAGGCGCTCGCCGAGCAGCCGGATAGCCCGACCATTGTCGTGCTCCAGGCTGGTGATCTCAACATCGGCGCGTTCGATCCCTTCGCCGAACTGATTCCGCTTGCCCACCGCTTCAACGCCTGGGTCCACATCGATGGCGCGTTCGGGCTGTGGGCGCAAGCCTCGCCCTCCTACCGACACCTGCTCGCGGGCGTGGATCAGGCGGATTCATGGGTGACGGACGGACACAAGTGGCTCAATACCCCCTATGACTGTGGATATGCGTTTGTCGCAGATGCGGATGCGCACCGTAGCGCGATGGCTCAGCAGGCAAGTTATGTCGTGCATACCGAAGGCGTCCGCGATCCGAGCGATTGGAACCCCGAATGGTCGCGGCGCGGGCGTGGGGTCGCGACCTATGCGGCCCTGCGACAACTGGGGAGGGATGGAGTCGCCGACCTGGTCGACCGATGCTGTCGCCATGCGCGGACACTGGTTACGCGGATCGGGCGATTGCCTGGGGCCGAGGTCGTCTGGGAGCCACAGATCAATCAGGGATTGGTCCGTTTTCTGGACGGGCGACCCGACGCGACCGAGACACAGCACGACCTGCGCACGGATGCCGTGATCGCCGGAATCGCAGCGACCGGCGAGGCGTTCTTTAGCGGGACGACCTGGCGCGGACGGCGGTGTATGCGGGTATCGGTATGCAACTGGCAAACGAGCGAACACGACGTGGCGCGCGCGGTTGCGGCGGTCGCAAACGTGCTGGAGCAGGGATAAGCCCGTCCTGTTTTTTGCTTGGCTGTCTGTGTTACGCTCGACTTTGAGCGACCGATGGATGAACGGTGGGCGCGTATCCGGCGGCTATCGCGCGCACCATAGCCTGGGGCGTCAGAATCGCAACGGCGCCCTTCGCTGGACGCGGGATATGTTGGTCATAGCCGCCGGGCGTCCAGTGGTGGAGCGCCGATTGCCAGAGGAGCCACGCCTCGCTCTCGTGAAGGATGAAGACGCCGTCAGGCAGCGCAGCGATCTCATCATAATAGAGCCGCTTCGTTCTTGGCGCTTCGAGGCGGTCCCGATGGAGTTGCGCATCCATCTGGTCGGCGGAGGGAAGCGCCCCGAGGGGATCGTTGCCCGCAGCGCTCCAGCAGCGCCGAAACCGCTGGTAGTCCTGATAACGGCACTCGGCGCAGGGGCGATGTCCCGCCGCCAGCGCGGTCGCCTCGTCGAGGAAAAACAGCCCGGTGAAGGAGCGGGGTGGCATGACCTCGCGATGCCAGCCACGAAACTCCAGCTGGCAGGCGATCCAGCGCCGCCCCTGGTTGTAGCGGACGATCCGCCGCTCCTCGTTGTGCAGCACACCGCGATTGCCGAACATCAGCCCGCGCTCAGGCGTCGCGATGAGGTCACTGAAAGGGGTCACGCGATTCTGTAGCGGCATCAAAGGCTCTCCTGGTGTAGTACGTTTTTGAGCGCATGGTATGCGCTCTGCTCTGTCAACACCGTATTCGCAACAATAGATGCGCTTAAGGGTTACTTCGGCCAGTCGCGCGTCGCCTCATTCAGCCGGGCCAGCACCTCGCTCCACGGCACGCGGGCGGGCGCGCCGTCGCGGAAGACGACCTCGCCGCCAACGATCACCTCGGTGATGGCATGTGGCGTCATCGAGTAGACGACGTTCTTCTCATAGCTGATCGGCGGCTGGAGCGAAGGGTCGTCCATATCGAGCAGGACAAAGTCGGCGTATTGCCCGGCGACAATCGTCCCGGCGGGAATCTCCAGCGTCGCGCCACTGCCCGCCGTCCCCATCGCGAAGGCCATCTCAGCAGGCACGACCTCCGATGAGAGGTGCGTTACCTTCTGCAGCAGCGCGCACATCCGCATCTCGTCGAAGACCGAGACGCGATTATTCGAGCAGCCGCCGTCGCTGCCCAGCCCCAGCGTTACGCCCGCCGCCTGCATATCCACGATACGGGTCACGCCGTCGCCGAGGAACATATTGCTGGCCGGGTTATAGACCAGCCGCACATCGCGCTCGGCCATCAGCGCGATATCGTCATCTTCCAGCCAGCAGCCGTGGATGATCGTCATCCGCTCCAGCGCCAGCCCCAGCGACTCCAGCCAGCGGATCGGCGTCTTGCCGTACTTCTCACGGATGGTGTCGCGCTCATAGCGGCCTTCGGCCACGTGGATGTGGAAGCGCGTGCCAAGCTCCTCCGCCAGCGCCGACCCCGCCTGGATCATGTCCGGGCTGGCCCCGTGCGGCGAGTGGGGCGCGGGACAGATATGCACGTCGTCGCGGCCCTGATATTCCTGCCAGAGTTCGCGGGTGCGCTCCACCGCGTCACTTATAG